>JAFUWR010000053.1 GCA_017471125.1 Clostridia bacterium
GGCGGGGCGTCCGCATCCGTCAGCGCCGGCGGCTCGAGCTCAAGCAAGAGCAGCAGCAGCGGCGGCACGACGGAGAGCGCCGCGTCCAAGATCGAGTGGCTGAACGGCGTCACCCCCGGCACGGCATTGAGCTCCAGCCACACCAGGGGCAGCAAGGACACCGCCGCCTACGGCGCGGCGGACCTGGACGGCGACCTGGGCATCGACCTGGAGGGCGGCGTCTACACCAGCGCCCTCAATGGCAACACTCTGACCCTCACCGGCGCGGGCGGCCATTGGGCCTTCGACGGCGCGGCGCTGCGGGGGCTGCTCAAGTCCGGCGTGTACTGGGTGAAGCTGTCCGACGGCACCGGCGAGGCCACCCTGAGCACGGCCCGCACCTTCACCGGCCCGGTCTACGACGCCCTGCGCGCCCAGGGCCGCACCGAGAACACCTTCGCCTACACCGTGACCGGCGGGGACGTGCGGGTCGAGGTGGACGGAAACGGGTATCGCACCGAGCGCGACGCCACCGGCGCGCTGTCGCTGATCCCGGACGGGGAGGGATAGTATGAGACGATGTATCACCATCCTGCTGGCGCTGCTGTGCGCGTGCGGGTCGGCTGTGGCCGAGGTGGTGGCCGACGGCACGGTGCGCTACGGCACGTCCGTGGTGCTGACCGCCGCGATGGGCGGGAAGATCGGCAGGGTCGACGTCATGGAGGGCGAGTATATCGAGGCCGGCGATCCCATCGCGGAGCTCATGCTCACCCCGGTCTACGCCCCGTGCAGCGGCACCGTGGAGAGCCTGTTCGCCGCCACCGGCGACAGCGCCGACGACGCCGTCGACCAGTACGGCGCGGTGCTGACCCTGCGGCCCGAGAGCCTCTACACCGTGTACGCCACCACCGACAACGCCTACACCAGCGTGCGCACCGGGCTGATCTCCTCCGGGGAGACGGTCTACCTCAAGTGCACCAAGGACGGCAGTCACCGCGGCGTCGGGCGCATCACCCGCATCGAGGACGACTACTTCCTGGTGGAGACCACCGGCGGCGCGTTTTACAGCGGCGAGACCGTCTACGTCTACATGGACGCCGGGTGCGCCGCCGCCGACCGGATCGGCAAGGGCACGGTGCTGGCCTCCGAGGCGGTGGGCGTCAAGGCCGAGGGCGACGTGGCGCGGATGCTTGTGGCCCCCGGTGAATTCGTGGAGAAGGGCCAACTGCTGATGGAGACCGTGGGCGCGCTGCCCGAGGGCGGCTTCATCGCCCGGGACTTCGCGCTGCGGGCCGAGATCGGCGGCTACGTGCAGGCCGTGCACGTTGAGAACTACGGTAACGTCGAGCGCGGGGCGACGCTGGTGGAGCTGTGCCCCCAGGAGGGGCTCGAGGTCAACGCCCTGGTGCCCGCCCAGGACATCGGCCTGGTGACCGTCGGCGGCGGGGCCACCGTCACGCTGGAGCTGTCCGACGACGACCTCTCCCTCACCGGCTGGGTCAAGGCCGTGTCCTACCTGTCCGAGACCGGCGATACCGGCGAGACCTTCTTCCCCGTCCGCGTTGGCTTCAACGCCGACGACCGCGTCAAACCCGGCATGCACGTGACGGTCATCATAGAATAAAAAAATAAGGCGCTTCGCAATCGCGAAGCGCCTGAATATTTTATTCGTAGATGAAATCGTACAGCCTGACCGCGTTGGTGGCGAAGTCGCAATCCCAGAGCAGGCTCTTTTCGTTGCGGACCTCCTCCTTGTAGGTGTTGGCCACGGGCAGGCGCAGGGTCTGGATGTCCTCGATGCCGTTGCCGATGACGATGGTGGCGATCTTGAAGATGTCCTCCAGCTCCATGTTGGTCTTGACCATGTCGAACATGTCGCCGCCGAGCTGCACCAGGTCCATCATGCCCAGGGTCTTGACCTTGCCGAGCAGCTTCTTTAAGACCGTCTGCTGCCGGGTGGTGCGCATGTAGTCACCGCCGTCCAGGTGGCGTATGCGGGCGTAGGCGAGGGTCTGGTTGCCGTTTAAGTGGATGTTCTCGCCGTACTGCTCCAGCAGCTTCTGCTCCGGGTCGAAGGTGTCGCCGGTGTACCCGGCCAGCCAGGCCATCTTGTACTGCTTGACGATGTCCTCGTTGATCTTGTTCATCTCGGCCTCGGAGATGTCCACCTCCACGCCGCCCAGCCGCTGGGCGATGATGCCGAAGCCGAAGAAGTTGATCATCACGTAGTACTGCACGTTCATGTCGAACAGCTCGTTGACGGTCTTCATCGCCAGGTCCGGCCCGCCGAAGAAGTTGGCGGCGTTGATGCCGTAGGTGCCGTTGTACTCGCCGATGTCCTTGTACTCCACGGCCAGGTCGCGCATGATGGAGGTCAGCTTCACCTCGCCGGAGTTGCGGTTGATGGAGCAGATCATCATGGCGTCGGTGCGGGCGCTCTCGGCCAGCGTGCGCTCGTCGGTGCCCAGCAGCAGCACGTTCAGCCACTCCTCGGGCAGTCCCTCCTTGATGGACAGGCCCTCGACGTGCACCATCTGGTCGGCGCTCAGGCCCTCCACGGTGCTCGAGGTGTCCGCCAGCATCTCCGCGATGTTGGTGTACTGCGTGGGCGGGTCGGTGGCGGCGGCGGAGATGTCGAAGCCCTCCCCGGTGCCGTCCGGGGCCTGGGTCACCATCGCCGCGGGGGTGTTGGTGTGGGCCACGGTGGGGGGTTGGTCCCCGCCCGGGCGGGCCACCAGCAGGATCACGCCGATCAGCACCACGGCCAGCGCCGCGATGACGGCGTAGAATTTGCCGTTGCCCCGGCGCTTCGGCGGGCGGCTGCCCTTGCGGGGCTGCGGAGGCCGCTGTCCGCTCGGCGCGCGGCGCTGCTGGGACGAGGACGGCCTGCGGCTGCCGCCGGACGCGCTTCGATATTCCGACCGGTCCGCATACCGATCGGCCGAGCGCCGCTCCCCGGCCCGCGACCCGTAGCCGTCCGACCGGCCGCTGTACCGCCGCTGGCTCTGCCGGGATATCCCGGGCTGCACCTGCGGGGCGGGACGGTCGTCGTCCTCGTAATACCTATTTGAAGCCAATTCCGATATACCTCCGTATGATGCTGTTATCTATTATATCCCTATAATTATACCGTCATTTAGACGAGCGTGCAACCGCGAAAGCGCCCACAATTCGGGCCAAACCGTGACTTTATCGTTAGAAATTCAGTAAAAATCCCGCGCCCTTTGATTTGACGCGGGAAAAATGTATGTGTTTATACTTCATATATGACCATCCCCGTTCGCTGTATCTCCAGGTCGATGGCAGAACCGGGGATGACATCCTGCGTGTCGATCAGGTCCACCGGGCGGTCGAGGGACTGGCAGACATCCTCCAATAATCCGAAGAAGGACAGACCTTTCAGCCCGCTGTCCACGAGGCTGTCCACGTCGCTCTCAGGCGTGGCCGACCCCTTGCCATA
>JAFUWR010000054.1 GCA_017471125.1 Clostridia bacterium
AAGGCCGTCGCCCGCGAGGATCGCCTGGCCCACGCCGAACACCACGTGGTTGGTCGGCCTTCCGCGCCGAAGCGTGTCGTCGTCCATGCCCGGCAGGTCATCATGGATCAGCGAATAGGTGTGGATCATCTCCACCGCGCAGGCGTAGTCCAGCGCCGCGTCCACGTCGCCGCCCAGCAGCTCCACCGCTGCCAGGAGCATCGACGGCCTCAGCCGCTTGCCGCCCGCGGACAGGCTGTACCGCATGGACTGGCTCAAGAGCCACGGCATCCTGCCGATCTCATATTCGCCCTCGGGAATGACGGCGGGGATGTCACAAAGCCGCCGGTTGACCATCTCGGCCCAGGTCGCAAGCGTTCTCATTTCACACTTTCCTCCGCAAGTTCCCGCTCGCCGGTCTCGGTCAGCACGCGGATGCGCCTGTCGCCCTCGTCCAGCAGCGCGGAGAGCTCCGCCTTGAGCTTCACGGCGCGCTCGTAGGTCTTGAAGGACTCCTCCAGCGGGAGCTGCCCGGCTTCCAGCGCCTGCACCAGGCCCTCCAGCTCGGCCATGCCCTCCTCGAATGTCAGCTTTTTCTTCACGAAACGTCACCCTTCGGATGTATTGACGTGACCTCGGCGTCGAGGGTCCCGTCCGCCATGCGGATGTTGACGATGTCGCCCGGCCCGACCTTCGCCGTCCTGTCGATCAGCCCGCGCCCATCGGAGACGATGGCGTAGCCTCGTTCCAGCACGGCCTCCGGGTCCAAGGCCCGAAGGCTTGCGGCGGCGTGGTCGAGCCGCGCCCGGGCCTTGTCCCGGATGGTCGGCAGCGTCCGCCTGAGCCGCGCGTCCATAAGCGCGAGCATGGGCCGTCGCGCCTCCACGATAGTCTCGATAGGCCGCTGCAACACCGACGCGGCGCACAGCTTTGAAAGCCGAAGCCTCCGCATGGACTGCCCCGTCGTCAATGCCTGCGCCAGGCGCGCGAGGGCGCTGTCCAGCGTCGCCCGCAGGTCGTCCAGCACCGGCACGGCCAGCTCCGCGGCGGCGGACGGCGTGGGCGCTCTTAGGTCGGCCACGAAGTCCGCGATGGTGAAGTCGATCTCGTGGCCCACGCAGGAGATGACCGGCGTCCGGGACGCCGCGATGGCCCGCGCCACCGGCTCCTCGTTGAATGCCCAGAGGTCCTCCATCGAGCCGCCGCCCCGGCCCACCAGCAGCACGTCGCAGCCGCCGCGCTCGTTCAGCCACCTGATCGACCGAACGATCTCCCCCGCCGCGCCCGCGCCCTGCACCGCGCAGGGGGCCACGACGATGCCCACGTTGGGGTCACGCCGCCGCGCCACCTGTATGATGTCGCGTATGGCCGCGCCGGTCTCGGAGGTCGCCACGCCGATGACCCTCGGCAGCATCGGTATCTCCCGCTTCCGGGCGGGGTCGAACAGTCCCTCGGCCTGGAGCTTCTTTTTCAGCGCCTCGAACCGCTGGAACAGGTCGCCCTGCCCCGCCTGCCGCATGGCGCTGACGTAGAGCTGGTAGCTGCCGTCCCGGACGAACACCGACGCCGACCCGCGCACGTTGACGCGCATGCCGTCCTCGGGCTTGAAATCGAGCCCCATGGCGTTCTGCCGGAACATCACGCACTGCACCCGGGCGCTCTCGTCCTTTAGGGAGAAGTACCTGTGCCCGCTGTAATGGTGCTTATAGCCGGAGATCTCGCCGGTGACCTCCACGCTGCGCAGCAGCGGATCCCCGGCCAGCAGTCGCCGCGCGTACTCGTTCAGCTCCGACACCGTCAGCGCGGCGGTCTCATTCAACATAAAACATCCTCTTCGCACATAAAGCGCGGTCCTGCGACCGCGCCCGTCATGTTGCCGTTATTATTCCTCCTGCTCCCGCAGGCTGCGCGCGAGGCTGCCCAGCACGCCGTTGATGAACGCGCCGGCCTTCTCGGTGGAATACTGGTTGGCCAGCTCCACGGCCTCGTTGATGACGATGCCCTCGGGCGTGGCGGTGTGGATGAGCTCATAGGCCGCCAGGCGCAGTATCGCCAGGTCGACCCGGGTCACGCGCTCCAGCGTCCAGCCGCGCAGGAAGGGCTTCAAGCGCTCGTCCAGCGCGTCCGCGTTGGCCTGCACCCCTTCGGAAAGGGTGTTCATGAAATCGCTGCCGCCCTCGTTCGGGGCGATCTCCAGCAGGCCCAGCTTCGTTTCCTCGCCGCCGTCGCCGCCCATCTCCCACTCGTAGATCAGCTTCATCGCCTGGGCGCGCGCAGTTTTTCTGTCCATAGATTCTGTCCTCGTTTGTCGTATGTTATGCAGAGCGCGGGCGGCGCGGCTGTCACGCCTCGTCCGCCTCCGTCCCGGGCGCTTCCGTGTCGTCCGCAAGCGGGCCGTCGTAGTCCAGCGTCAGCTTGATGGGACCGCGCTCCGGCAGGTCGAAGGCCGGTTCCGGCTCCACAGGTTCAGGCTCAACGACAGGTTCGGGCTCCTCGACGGGCTCCGCCTCCATCACCGGCTCGGGCTCGGTGTCAGGCTCCGGCTCCGGCGGCGCGTAGACGGGCATCGGCGGCTCGGCGAAGGCCTTGCGGCCGCGGCGCTTGCCCTCGGGCGCGTTGGACACGGCGTCGATGTTGATGGACACCGACCGCACGGCCACGCCGCAGTTGATCTCCACGAACTTGCGGATAGCCTGCTGCATGTTCATGGTGACGGTGGGCACGTGGCAGCCGTTTTGCAGTATGGCCGTGATGACGATGGAGATGGCGTCGTCCTGGCTCTCGATGTCGATCTTCATGTCGCTGATGCCGTCGATGTTGATGACCGACTGGCGCACCATCTGCTCGATGGCGGACACGGCGATGCGCACCCGCCCGGAGTCGCTGGAGTCCACGGTGATGAAGCCCCGGTCCCCGCGCTTGCCGCGCTGGAAGATGAGGTACGCCTGTATCACCGTCAGTATCACGTAGATGGCCAGCAGCGCGATGCCTACCACCGTCGCCTGCGTGGGCGTCCAGCCCCCGGCGACCCTGCTGTACAGCCCGGTCACGATCCCGGGGCGTATCACGTAGATCGTCAGCGTCACGCAGATCAGCAGAGACAGCAGCCAGTGGAAGAACATCAGTATGCGCTTTCCCATGGTCAATTTCATAGCACTATCCCCTTTCCCCGGCGGTCATCGACTGCCGGCGGCAGGATGCCGGGGTCATTCCATGACGTCCGCCTCGTCCTCGACGGGCTTGTCGGCGTCCTCCCCGTATTCCTCGTATACCTCGACGTAGTCCTCGGGCGCGTCCTCCTCGGGGACGGCCGCCTCGACCGGGGCCTCCTCCTCGACGACCGGCTCCGGCTCCGCCGTTGCCTCGACGACCGGTTCGGGCTCGGGCTCGGTGACGATCACCGGCTGCACCTCGATCACCTGCTCCGGCTCGTCCGAGGGCTTCTCCGGCTCGGCCTCCTCCTCTGCGGCGGTCTCGGCGTTGCGCTCGAGCATCTTGCGGTGCTGCTCGTCCAGTTCGGCGTTGGCCCGCTGCTCGCGCTCGAAGCTGATGGCCGACACGTGCACGTCCACGGAGCGCACGTCAAGCCCGCTCATGGTCTCGATGGCCTTCTTGACGTTCTCCTGGATGTTCCGCGCCACGTCCGGCACCGGGGAGCCGTAGTCCACCACGATGGTGATGTCCACCGCCACCTTGTTGCCGTCCAGGTCGATGCGGACGCCCTTGGTGAAGTTGCGGGTGTTTTTACGGGTAAACATATCGGCAAAGCCGGAGGAGGGCGAGCTCATGCTCGCGACGCCGTCCACCTCGGTGGCGGCCAGCCCGGCGATGGTCGCAACGACTTCGGTCGCAAAGGATACGGTGCCGTCCGGATTCTCATTCAGCTTGACATCGGAAGGATAATTTTCGCTCATGTTGCAGACCTCCTTTTAGATTGCCGGCGGCGGCTCCCCGGGGGGAAACGGCTGACCGGCGCGGTCAAAAGCTGTTCTCCCCATCATTATAGCAGAAAACTGTTCAAGACGCAAATACTTTCATTTAATTTATCGGTATGATTTTGACATTTCCGCTGGTGACGCCCGTCTGACGCAAGGCAAGGTCCAGTATGACGGCGGTCTCCCGCTGGGTCAGCGCCGCGCCGCGCACGAGCACGTTCACCGCGCCCACGTCCACCGTCACCAGCGCGTCCTCAAAGCCGCGGGCCGTGAGCAGCCCCTCGAGGGTCAGCTCCTTGTCCTCCCGGTCCATCAGAGACATGAGCTGCCGCTTCGCCAATGAAAGCGTGTCCGCGTCGGTGGCGGCGTCGTGGATGATGTCCTGAAGCTCCGCCCGCTGCCGCTCGCGCAATTGCTGACGCTCCGTGCGGAATTCGGTCAGCGGGTCCGTCTCAATGGCGGTCACCTGCTCGGACACGGCGGGCAGCGCCGTCGGCCGCGCGTCGCGATAGACCAGGCACGCCGCCGTCGCCGCCAACAGCACGGCCACGACGCCTAACGACAGCATCGCCCTTCGCTTCATATTTTTCATGCGCCCACCCCTCCGATGATCTGGATGCGGTCGTTGTCGATGTCAAGCAGCGTCCTGACCGCCGACAGCACCGCCAGCTCCGCCCGCAGGCCGTCGAGCCTCTCGCACACCACCACCGCGCCGCCGTCGGCGATCATGACGTGGACGCGGCCCACGCCGTCGATCTTTTCAAGCAGGCGTTCCAGCCGCCGTTCGGCGTCGCCGCCCGCCTCGGGCGCGTCCCGGCCGATGCCCGTCAGGATCAGCGCCAGCAGCGCCAGCGCCACGATGGCGGCGATCAGCTCGATGTGCCGCGCCCGGCGCAGGCTCTCCCACAGCGACTTCATATATACGTTGCCCTCACAGCAGTCCCATCGCTCCTGCCGCCAGCCGCGCCGCGCAGAGCGCCACCGCCAGCCCGCAGGTCAGCCGAAGCCCGTCCGCGCCGCCGTCGAACAGCGCGTCCGCGGCGGCGGTCACCAGGCAGGCGGCGAACAGCGCCCCGAGCGCTTCCCTTACAGTCTCCGTCACGTGCCCTCCCTATACGCGCCCGACGAACGCCATGACCCCGCCCAGCAGCAGCGCCGTCACCGCCGCGGCGCAGGCGCAGATGGCGAGCAATAATTCGCACACCTCGCCGAACTGGCCGATCATCGTCACGGCGGGCACGTCCGGGGCCAGCGGCTCCAGCACCGCCGCGATGACCTTCGTCGCCAGCGTCCCCGCGGCCAGCGTGAGCATCGGCTGGATGCAAACGTGGGCCACGTACAGCACCCCCGTCAGTCCCACCGCCTGCCGCGCCGCGCCCGCG
>JAFUWR010000055.1 GCA_017471125.1 Clostridia bacterium
GACGATCATCTCCGCCGGGTCCGCGGGCAGCCACCGGCCCAGCGCGTACACCGCCGCGGCGGTCACGATGGGCGCGAGCGCCGCCCGGACGCGCTCCGCGCCGGTGTCGGCTAAGAGAAACAGCCGCAGGCACAGCACGATCGGGATCAGCGCCCCGCCCACGTTGAAGGCGAAGGCCTCCGTCAGGCGGATGTCCGGCAGGAAGCCGCCCGCGATCATCAGCGCGATGTACAGTATGGCCTCGCGGTCCGTGAGCCGCAGCCGGTCCAGCACCCGCTGCCCCGCGCCGAACAGTATCAGCAGCCCCGCGATCAGCAGCAATATGGTCCCCATGCTCATAACAAAACCCTCCGATTTTTGGTCTCGGAGGGTATTGTTGCCGGGGATATGGCGTTTTATGCCTCGCGCCCCTCGGGCACGGTGATGATGACGTTGTTGTATAGCCGCGAGAACAGCACCAGCGTGGTGACCAGCGAGGCGATCTCGGCGATGGGGAAGGCATACCACACCAGGTCGCTGTTGCCGCTCTTGAGGCCCAGCCGGGCCAGCAGGAACGCGGCGGGCACCAGCACGATGAGCTGGCGGGCCAGGGACACGATCATGGAGTACACGCCGTAGCCCAGCGCCTGGAAGGTGGAGCCCAGGGCGATGCACACGCCGGCGAAGATGAACGTGGAGCCGATGATGCGCAGCGCGGGCTTGCCGTACTGGAGCATGACCTCGGAGGCGTTGAAGATGGACAGCAGCGGCCCGGGCAGGGTCATGAACACGATGGCCCCGAGCACGGTGTAGCTGCCCACGAAGATGACCGCCACCTTGATGGCCTTGAGCATGCGCCGCCGGTTCTGCGCGCCGTAGTTGTAGGCCACGATGGGGATGATGCCGTTGTTCAGGCCGAACACGGGCATGAACACGAAGCTGTTGAGCTTGAAGTACACGCCGAAGATGGTGGCGGCGGTCTCCTTGGCGACGTGGTAGACGATCAGGATCTTGTTCATCGCGAAGGTCATCACCGAGCCGATGGCCATCATGATGATGGACGGCACGCCGATGGCGTAGATGCGGCCGACGATGGCGAGCTTCGGGCGGAACTTCCTGAGGTCCAGCTGCACGTCGGCGTTCTTGGTGTGGTTCAGATACACCGCCAGCATGAAGGCGACGATCTGGCCGATGACCGTGGCGATGGCCGCGCCGCGCACGCCCTGGTGGAACACGAAGATGAACATCGGGTCCAGGATGATGTTGATGATCGCGCCCAGCCCCTGGGTGAACATGGTGTAGATGGTGCGGCCCGTGGACTGCATCAGGCGCTCGAACATGATCTGGCCGAACACGCCGAAGGAGAAGCAGCAGATGACCGACAGGTAGTCCACGCCGTAGTCCATGATCTGCTTTACGTCCGTCTGGGATGCGAAGAAGGCCCGCGTGCCGAACAGCCCGAACACCAAAAAGATCAGGTAGCCCACCAGCGCCAGGAACACGCCGTGCTCCGCGATGGCGTTGGCCCGGGCCTGGTCCTTCTCGCCCAGCGACCGGGACAAGAGCGCGTTCACGCCCACCGCCGTGCCCGTGGCGACGCCGATCATCAGGTTCTGCGCCGGGAACGCCAGCGACACCGCCGTCAGCGACTGCTCGCTCACCTTCGCCACGAAGAAGCTGTCCACGATGTTGTAGAACGCCTGCACCAGCATCGACACGATCATCGGCAGCGACATGTTCAGTATCAGCTTCGGGATCGGCATGACCCCCATCTTGTTCTCTCTCTGGCCCTCCATGGGCTTCCCCTCCTCGGCACGCGCATAGGTCTATATAGGAACCATTCTAACATAGCATATATATATGTCAAGGGAGGTTGTGATAAATAATCGGTCTTTCCCCCTTTATGCAACGCATTACAGGTTACGCGATTAACCTCTTGCGTTTTCGGGCATTTTGACCGATAATAGACGCGGGAGGTCGATGACCGTGGAGCGTTCCTTTTTCATGCGGGCGATGCGCATATCGGTGCCGGTGGCGCTGCAGGCGATGCTGCAATCGTCGTTTTCCATCGTGGACCAGATGATGGTGGGGCGGCTGGGCACGGCCCAGATCGCGGCGGTGGAGGTGGGTGCCAAGCCCGGGTTCGTGTTTGCGTTCGTCAGCGGGGCCGTCGCCACGGTCACGGGCATCATGGTGTCCCAGTACCTGGGCCGGGGCGAGGACGACGCGGCGGCGGGCAGCATGTCCATCAACCTCTGCGCCATGGCGCTGGCGGCGGCGGTGACTTCGCTTATGTGCCTGCTCATGCCCGGTGGACTGGCGCGCCTGTTCACCGCGGACGCGGCGGTGGCGGGGGAGGCGGCGGGGTACATCCGGCTGACCGCGATGATCTTCCCCCTGTCCGGGGCGGCGTCGGTGCTGGCGGTGGAGCTGCGCTGCCGGGACCACGCCCGGTATCCGCTGTACATCAGTGCCCTGTCGGTGCTGGTGAACACGGCGATGAACCGCGTCCTCATCTTCGGCCTGGGCCCCGTCCCCGCCCTGGGCGTGCGCGGCGCGGCGCTGGCCAGCGTGGCGTCCCAGGCCGTGAACTTCGGCCTGATGGCCGCGGCGTATCGGCGTGTGTGTGTCCTGCGGTTCGACCCGCGCATCGGGAAGGCCGCGTTTCGGCAGTACCTGGTCATGCTGCTGCCCATCGTGCTGAACGAATTCCTGTGGACCGTGGGGCAGAGCGTCAACACCGTCATCTACGGCCACATGGGGACCGCGGAGCTGGCGGGCATGGCGCTGACCGGGCCGGTGCAGGGGCTGCTGATCGGGGCGCTGAGCGGGCTGTCCCAGGCGGCGGGCATACTGATCGGCCAGCGGCTGGGCCGGGGCGAGTATGACGACGCCTACCGGGAATCCCTTCGGCTGTGCGCCTACGGGCTGGCCGGGTCGCTGGCGCTGTCGGCGCTGCTTTTGCTGCTGCGGGACGTGTACACGGGCTTCTTCAACGTGGAGCCGGAGGTGCGGGCCATCGGCAGCCGCCTGCTCGCGGTGTTCGCGGCGCTGGCGCCGGTGAAGGTGCAGAACATGATCCTGGGCGGCGGCGTCATCCGAAGCGGCGGCAAAACCCGGTACATCATGGTCATCGACATGATGGGCACGTGGCTGGTTGGCGTGCCGCTGGGCCTGCTGACGGGCGTGGTGTGGCGGCTGCCCATCGCCTGGGTGTACTTCATACTGTCCCAGGAGGAGCTGTTCCGGCTCATACTGACCGCGCGGATGTTCGTGAGCCGGAAGTGGATGGATACGCTGGAATGAGGAGGGTTTGACCATGTGGGACCTGTCGAAGGTCAGGATCGTGGACATCGCGGAGGAGCTGGGCGTGAGCACGGCCACCGTGTCCAACGTGCTCCACGGCAAGACGAAGAAGATCTCCGACGCCACCGTCCGCCGGGTGGAGCGGAAGCTGGAGGAGCGGGGCTACATCCCCAACATGGCCGCCACGCTGCTGGCGCGGAACGACTCGCGCATCATCGGCGTGGTGGCGAAGGACCACGAGAAGTACGAGGGGCGACTGTTGGAGGACCCGTTCATATCGGCGTCGCTGAACGACCTCGCCGACGAGATCGAGGGCCGCGGCTACTTCATGATGCTCAAGAAGGCCAGCGCCGTGATGGACATCGTGCGCTTCGCGTCCATGTGGAACCTGGACGGCATGGTGGTGATGTGCTTCTGCGCCGACGAGTACCAGA
>JAFUWR010000056.1 GCA_017471125.1 Clostridia bacterium
AACAGTCAGATGGCGGCAGCAACTATCCACTGTTCCTGTTTCTGTTCCTGTTCCTTTGATTGATCACAGATACAGATCATCCCTATGCCCCTCCAGCCACTTCTTCCACGCCTTATAATCGGGCATCTGACCCTCGACGAGGGACCAGAAGCGGGGCGAGTGGTTGAACTCATGGAGGTGGCAGAGCTCATGGACGACGACGTAGTCGAGGACCTGGGGCGGGGCCATGATGAGCTTCCAATTGAAGTTGAGGTTGCCCTTGGAGGAGCAGCTCCCCCACCGTGTCTTTTGCTCGCGGATGGTGACGCGGCCGGGGCGTCGTCCCACGCGGGGGGCGAAGTATTCGACCCTTTCGCGGATGCGGCGCAGCGCCCGCTCGGACAGCGTGGCGCGTATGACGCCGCGCACGGCGGGGTCGTCGCTGGGGTCGGGCACGGTGACGCGCAGCGCGCCCTCTTCTATATGTCCCGCGGCGTGAGCGCCCTGCCTGAGCCGTATGACGTGGGGCACGCCCTCGATGAGTATGGTGGAGCCGTCCGAAACGGGATGGTTGCGCCGGTCCTCCTCCACGCGCCGGTCCACCGCGCGCCCCATCTCCAAAAGCTCCCCGGCCCGCTCCCGGACCATCCGGTCGATGTCCCTTAGCCGCATCATCTTGGGCGCGTAGACCCGTATCTGGCCCTCCGGCAGGGCCTGGAACAGCACGCTGGACCGCACGGTCTGTATGAGGGTATATTCCACGCGCCGGCCCCCGGCGTCCACCGCTCGCTTCACCGAGATCACCTCCACAGATGACTATTCTAAACGGCGTTATATTTTTTGTCAATAAGTTTTATAAAACGATTTCATACTTCTTTCACAAAAATGGGCGCGAAATCTATAATTAACACATTGACAAAAACCCTTTACAGTGTTAAAATATAAACGTTGATATTACAGAGCGAAGGCCCTGTAATAAATAAATCAAAGGAGTGTACCTTAGTTATGAAGAAGATCCTTGCTATGCTGTTGTGTGCTCTGCTCGTCGTGAGCTGCACCGCCGCTCTGGCCGAGCGCGTCGGCGTTTCCATGCCCACCAAAGACCTGCAGCGCTGGAACCAGGATGGTGCCAACATGGAAGCCATGCTGACCGAGGCCGGCTATGAAGTGGACCTGCAGTTCGCCTCCAACGACGTGAAGACCCAGCTGGACCAGGTCGAGAACATGATCGCCGAGGGCGCTGACGTCCTCGTTATCGCCGCCATCGAAGGCTCCTCCCTGGGCGAGGCTCTGGCCATGGCCAAGGACGAGGGCATCCCGGTCATCGCTTATGACCGCCTGCTGATGGACTCTGACGGCGTTTCCTACTATGCCACCTTCGACAACGAAATGGTCGGCACCGTGCAGGGCAACTTCGTGAAGGACGCCCTCGATCTCGAGAACGCGGACGGCCCCTTCAACCTTGAGATCACCGCTGGCGACCCCGGCGACAACAACGCCCGCTACTTCTATAAGGGCGCCATCGACGTGCTGCAGCCCTACATCGACGCCGGCAAGCTGAACGTCGTCTCCGGCCAGACCGCCTTCGACGATGTCGCCACCCCCACCTGGGCCTCCGAGGTCGCCCAGAGCCGCGCTGAGAACATCCTGTCCTCCTACTATGCCGACGGCACCAACCTGGATGCCTGGCTGTGCTCCAACGACTCCACCGCCCAGGGCGTCGTGGCCGCGCTGGATGCCAACTACAACGGCAATTGGCCCATCGTCACCGGTCAGGACTGCGACATCGTGTCCGTGAAGAACATGATCGCCGGCAAGCAGAGCATGTCCGTGTTCAAGGACACCCGCACCCTGGCGGCGCAGGTCGTGAAGATGGTCGGCCAGATCCTGGCTGGCGAAGAGGTCGACGTGAACGACACCGAGACCTACAACAACAACGTGATCACCGTGCCCTCCTTCCTGTGCGAGCCGGTCTTCGCGGACATCAACAACTACACTGAGCTGCTGATCGACTCCGGCTACTACACCGAGGATCAGCTCAAGTGATCTCCATCGCGGATCATAAGATGATGCAGGCGGGCTGTCCCGCCTGCATCATTTAGGCAGAGGTATTCCACCTGAATGGGAGTTGAAGGAGAAAATGGCAAACATTCTGCTGGAAATGAAGAACATCACAAAGACCTTCCCGGGCGTCAAGGCCCTGGACAACGTCAACCTCCAGGTGGAGCAGGGCGAGATCCACGCGCTGGTGGGCGAGAACGGCGCGGGCAAATCCACGCTGATGAACGTCTTAAGCGGCATCTATCCCCACGGCACCTACGAGGGCGACATCATCTACAACGGGCAGGTCTGCAAGTTCTCCAATATCAAGGATTCCGAAAAGCTGGGCATCGTCATCATCCACCAGGAGCTGGCGCTGGTGCCCGAGATGACCATCGGCGAAAACATGTACCTGGGCAACGAGCGCGGGCACAAGTTCGCCATCGACTGGAACACCACCTACGCCGAGGCCGACAAGTACCTCAAAATGGTGAACCTGGAGGAAAGCTCCAAGGTCCAGGTCAAGACCATCGGCACCGGCAAGCAGCAGCTGGTCGAGATCGCCAAGGCCCTGGCGAAGAACGCCAAGCTGCTGATATTGGACGAGCCGACCTCGTCCCTGAACGAGGAGGATTCCCGCGCGCTGCTGGACCTGATGCTGGGCTTCAAGAAGCAGGGGATGACCATGATCATCATCTCCCACAAGCTCAACGAGGTCGCCTACGTGGCGGACAAGATAACCGTCATCCGCGACGGCACCACCATCGAGACCATCGACAACCGCGGCCCCGAGCCGGTCAGCGAGGAGCGCATCATCAAGGGCATGGTCGGCCGCGAGATGACCAACCGCTTCCCCAAGCGCGAGGGCGTGAAGATCGGCGACGTGATGATGGAGGTGGACCACTGGACGGTGCACCATCCCCTCTACCCCGAGCGCAAGGTCGTGGACGACGTGTCCATCAAGGTCCGCAAGGGCGAGGTCGTGGGCATCTACGGCCTGATGGGCGCGGGCCGCACGGAGCTGGCCATGTCCATCTTCGGCCAGTCCTACGGCGTCAACTTCTCCGGCGAATTGAAGATCGACGGCAAGCCCGTCAAGATGAAGAAGAGCGAGGCCGACGCCATCCGGCACAGGATCGCCTACGTCACCGAGGACAGAAAGGGCAACGGCCTGATCCTGTCCCAGTCCATCCGCGTGAACACGTCCCTTGCGAACCTGAACAGCCTGGCGAAGCTGGGCGTCATCGACAAGGACAAGGAGTACGCGGTGGCCGAGGAGTACCGCGACAAGCTGCGCACCAAGACCCCGTCCGTGGAGCAGCTCGTGGGCAACCTCTCCGGCGGCAACCAGCAGAAGGTGCTGCTGGCCAAGTGGATGTTCGCCGAGCCGGACATCATGATCCTCGACGAGCCCACCCGCGGCATCGACGTCGGCGCGAAGTACGAGATCTACTGCATCATCAACGACCTGGCGGCCCAGGGCAAGTGCGTCATCATGATCTCCTCGGAGCTGCCCGAGGTGCTGGGCATGTCGGACCGCATCTACATCATGAACGCGGCGAAGATCGTCGGCGAGATGCCCGCCTCCGAGGCCACCCAGGAGAACATCATGGCGGCGATACTGAAGTCAGGAAGGGGTGCTTGATCACATGAAGTCGATTTCCATCGGGGATTTCTTCAAGAAATATACCATGATCCTGGCCCTGGTCGTCGTTGCGATCTTCTTCTCCATCACCACCCAGGGCAGGATACTCTACCCGCAGAACATCAACAACCTGATCTCCCAGAACGGCTACGTGTTCGTGCTGGCGGCGGGCATGCTGTGCTGCATCCTCACCGGCGGCAACATCGACCTGTCCTGCGGCTCGGTGGTCTGCTTCGCGGGTGCCATCGGCGCGGTGATGATGCAGGCCGGGGCCAACATGTGGCTGGCCGTCATCGTCATGCTGCTGGCGGGCCTGGCCATCGGCGCGTTCCAGGGCTTCTGGATCGCCTGGGTCAAGGTGCCCCCCTTCATCGCCACCCTGGCCGGCATGTACACCTTCCGCGGCCTGTCCAACGTGGTGCTCCAGGGCTACGCGGTGGACATCTCCAACGAGGGCTTCAAGAACATCTTCGGCGGCGGCGCGAACTGCTATGTGCCGGACTTCATCGGCAAGGGCGGCGGGCTGAACATGACCTGCCTGCTGGTGGGCGTCATCGCCGCGGCCATCTACGTGCTGCTGACCCTCAGGAAGGTCGCCGTCCAGAAGAAGATGGGCATCGCCCAGTCCCTGACGGGCACCTACGTGCAGACCGCCGTCATCGGCGTGGTCGCCGTCTGGCTCTTCTGGAAGCTCTCCAAGTATAAGGGCATCCCCACGGTGCTGATCTGGATCGCCGCGGTGCTGCTGATCTACAACTACGTGACCAGCAGGACGGCCGTCGGCCGCCACCTGTACGCCGTCGGCGGCAACGAGAAGGCCACCCGCCTCTCCGGCGTCAACACCCGGCTGGTGTACTTCATCGCCTACGCCAACATGGGCTTCCTGGCGGCCTTAGCGGGCATACTGACCGTGGCCCGCGCCACCTCCGCCCAGCCCACCTACGGCCAGGGCTATGAGATGGACGCCATCGCCTCCTGCTTCATCGGCGGCGCGTCCGCCTACGGCGGCACCGGCAAGATCTCCGGCGTCATCATCGGCGCGACGCTGATGGGCCTGATCAACCAGGGCATGTCCATCATGGGCATCGAGGCCAACTACCAGCGCGTGGTCAAGGGCATCGTGCTGCTGCTGGCGGTCATGTTCGACGTGCTGAGCAAGCGCGAGAAGCGGTAAGCGAAGGAGGATGACAGACAATGAGTATAAAGACCATCGGTTCGACCCTTAAAAAGAATACGATGCTTGTCGTCCTGGTGCTCGTGTATCTCTTCTTCATGATCACCACCGGGGGCAGCATCTTCAAGCCCATGAACTTCAACGCCCTCATCACCCAGAACGCCTACGTTTACATCCTCGCCTCCGGCATGCTGATGTGCATGCTCACCGGCGGCAACATCGACTTGTCCTGCGGCTCCTTCGTGTGCCTGCTGGGCGCCATCGGCGGCGTGCTGATGGTCGTCAACAAGATGAACTCCGGCCTGGCCGTGGTCATCATGCTGCTGATCGCCGTCGTCTACGGCTGCGGCCTGGGCTACCTGGTGGCCTATGTGAACATCCCGCCGTGGATCGCGACCCTGGCCGGCTACCTGGCCTTCCGCGGCCTGGGCACCTCGATCCTGAGCGCCAACTCCTCCACCGGCTCCATCGCGCCCTTCCCGGACGACTTCATGAGCGTGTTCTCCGGCAAGGTGTTCCAGACCAAGATGAGCGTGTTCAACGTGCCCTGCATGACGGCGGGCGTGGCTGCGGCGGTCATCGTCGTGATCGCCATCTTCTGGACCCGCGGCACCCGGCTGAAGAAGGGCTACGCGGCGGATTCCTTCACCGCGGCGGCGGTCAAGAGCGTGCTGAGCGCGGCGGTCATACTGCTGTTCATGTATAAGCTCGCCAACGCCGGCGGCATCCCCACCGTGCTGATCTGGGTGGTGGCCGTGGTGCTGATCTACTCCTTCATCACCTCCAAGACCGTGGTTGGCCGCCACTTCTACGTGGTCGGCGGCAACATGGAGGCCGCCCGCCTCTCCGGCGTCAACACCCGCCGCATCATGTTCCTGGCCTACCTGAACATGGCCGTGCTGACCGCCATCTCCGCCATGACCGTCATGGCCCGCTTCACCGCGGCCAACTCCACCGCCGGCACCAACTTCGAGATGGACGCCATCTCCGCCTGCGTCGTGGGCGGCGTCTCCGCCAGCGGCGGCGCCGGCACCGTCATGGGCATGGTCATCGGCGCGACCCTCATCGGCGTCATCAACCTCGGCATGAGCCTCATGGGCATCGACGCCAACTTCCAGAAGGTCGTCAAGGGCGTCGTCCTCCTGGGCGCCGTCGCCTTCGACATCCTGTCCAAGAAGCGGGAAACCTAAGCCAACCGACCCAAAAACGGCCCTCCCAACTTGCGTGGGAGGGTCGCTTTTTGAGCATTGGTTTTACCACTGATCGCTGTCGTCGTCGGGGATGACCTTGTTCATGGCGGCGATGGCACACTCGATCATGCTGTCGTCGGGTTCGCGGGTGGTGACGTGCTGGAGCCACTTGCCGGGGGCGGAGATGACGCGGGTGAAGAGGTTATCGGTGCGTCCGGCGAGCTTGATGAGCTCATAGCCGATGCCCACGACGATGGGGAACGTGACGAGCTTGCACAGCGTGCGCAGCAGCAGGTTGTCCACCCGTATGAACATGGAGATGATGATGCCCACGATGAGCATCAGCACCATGAACGACGTACCGCAGCGGGGGTGGAACCGGGACTGGGGGCGAACGTTCTCCACGGTCAGCGGCAGGCCCGCCTCATAGCAGAAGATGGTCTTGTGCTCCGCGCCGTGGTACTGGTAGGTGCGGCGGATGTCCTTCATCAGGGACGTGGCCCACACATAGCCCACGAACAGCAGTATGCGCATGACGCCCTCGAAGCAGGCGCGGGCGTAGTAATTCTGCTGCAAATTCGGCGCGCCGGCGGTGATCCACTTCCAAATCTGCATGGGCAGGTAGACGAACAGGCCCAGCGCCAGCGCCACGGCCAGCACCGTCGCCAGCGGCATCAGCACCGCGTCGAACACCTTGTCCCACTTGGAGGGCTTCTTGTCCGGGTCCTCGTCCTCCAGCCCGGACAGCTCCGCCGAGCGCATCAGGCACTTGTAGCCGAAGCTCAGCGAGTCGATCATGTTGAATATGCCCCGTATGAACGGCAGCTTGAAGAACTTCACCCGATCCGTGCCCTTCGTCGGGTATTCCTCCAGGATGATCTCCTTGGTCTTGTCGTTTCGCACCGCCATGGCCGTGACCTTCGGCCCGCGCATCATGATCCCCTCGATCAGCGCCTGACCGCCGATGCTGGTCTTTTTCGACGCCATGCGATCACCGTCCTTTCCTGCGTGACTGGCTATATCAAATGTTTGTGTACACTAACCTTCCGCCCACACCTATATATTATACACCATATAGAAGGGTTGTCAAACATGTTTTGCGCAAATTTACGGGGACGGGATATGTATCATCCCGTCCCCGCGATCCTCAGGTCGGTCACCAGTCGAACACGGCGCTGGCGTCGTAGCCCATGCCCTCGCGCACGTCGGCGAAGATCTCCCAGAAGCGGGCGTAGTCGTCGCCCAGGGAGTAGACGGCGCTGTTGGACCGGGCCTGTATGAAGGGGCAGCCGTCGGTGGCCACGGCGAAGTCGTAGATGTCGCCGTCGCCGGTCATGCAGAACAGCGTGCAGTTCAGGGTGCACTCGTCGAGCTGGGCGGGGTTGTCCCTGGCCCGCAGCAGCATGGCCTCCAGCTCCTTGATCTCGCTGACGCTGTCCACGGACTGCTCGGCGCGGTTGCCGGAATAGTCCTCGTATTCCATCCACACCTCGTCCAGCGCCGCGGCGTGGGCGACGCCCAGGGACAGCATGAGCGCCAGCGTCAGCACAGCGCAGACGTATCTCTTCATTTTCATCATATAGACCTCCTTTGTGCCTGATACTATTATAGACGCTTTTGGGGGTCGGTTGGTAGCAGGCAAACCGGGTAAAAGAAGTGAAACAATTGTGACAACTCCGCCGCGATTGACAAAGCGCCGTTATGATGTTAAAATAGGATGTAATATACTCTGCGCGAGGTGTTGACCGATGAAGGATATGTACTATGAGATGAACGTGGCGGGGCTCACGCGCCAGCTGCCGCTGTGTCCCCTGTCGGACAAGCTGATGATCGGCGCGTTCGTGATCTTCGGCGACATGGAGCTGACCAGCGCCTGCGCCAAGGCCCTGGTGGAGCGCTGCCCGGAGCACGACGTGCTCATCACCGCCGAGTCCAAGGGCATCCCGCTGATCTGCGAGATGTCGCGGCTCTTGGGCAACGAGCGCTATGTGCTGGCCCGCAAGGCGCCGAAGCTGTACATGCGCGACGTGCTGACCGTGGAGGTCAACTCCATCACCACCGACCACCGGCAGACCCTGTGCCTGGACGGCAAGGACGCCGACTACCTGCGCGGCAAGCGCGTGGTGGTCGTGGACGACGTGATCTCCACCGGCGAGTCCCTGCGGGCGCTGGAGAAGCTGCTGGCCCAGGTGGGCTGCGAGATCGTCGGCAAGATGGCCATACTCGCCGAGGGCGAGGCCGCCGACCGGGACGACCTGATCTTCCTGGAGAAGCTGCCGCTGTTCGACGCGGAGGGCAGACCCATTTGACAGTAAGCGAGACAGCCTCGACGCGAGGCTGTCTCGTTCATTTCACCGCATCGTCGTGGCGTTGCGGACGATGGAATTGATCTCCGGGGCCAGCTCGTCGGCGGTGCGGCCGGCGCGGATGTCGTCGGAGAGCTTGTAGACCTTCTCCACATCGCCCGCGTCGCTGGTGACGGCCACGGTCTGGATGTTCGGGTCGGCCCGCATGACCTCGGCGGCCACCATCTGGCGGATGCGCTCGGTGAGCTGGCCCTTGTAGGCGTTGTCGAACTTCACGCCCACCAGCGCCGTGGTGTTGGTGACGACCACGCGGCTGTCGGCGATCTCGGAGATGCCCGCGATGGCCCGCTCGATCTGCGCCGCGCCGTTGGCCCAGTCAAAGGGGGCCAGCGCGCCGTTGGACGAGTTGGCGGTGTTGCCGGGGTTGGACGAGTTGGCGTCGTCGTCGCCCAGTATGATCGGGTCCGCGCTGGCCGTGGGACGGCTCACGCCGTCGCCGCCGTTGGTGGTGCCGGGCATGAAGTCGGCGGTGGCGGTGGGCGTCGGCTGCTCGTTGCGGACGGTGTCGTTCATGCAGCCCGTCAGGGCAAGCCCCAGCGCCATCGCCAGCGCCGCGGCCAGGACAGGTCTCAGGTGTCTCATATTGCATACCTCCTTGCGGTACTATTGTGACCCGATGCAGGGTTTTCATACCGAAGGAGGCGTTTTTTTCATTTTTTGAAGATGAACCGCTTGCTGAACACGTAGTTCAACACGATGACCAGCACGTTGGACGCGACCTTCACGCCCAGGTCCCAGAGGGTCCTGAGCCCCGCGGGGACGAGCCGCGGGCCGAGAATCTCCACGGCCACGTGCATGATGCCCTCGTCCATGAGGCCCGTCAGCACCCGCGCGCCCGCGAACGCGCCGATCTCCCGCAGCATGGCCCTGCCCCGGGACCGGCTCCCGAACACCCACAGCCGGTTGGTGACGTAGGCCACCGCCACCGACGCCGCCCAGGCGATGGCGTTCGCCAGGTCGCTGTGCATGCCAAGCGCCGTGTGCAGCAGCGCGTAGCAGCCGATGTTCACCGCCGTCGTCACGCCGCCGAAGAACAGGTACATGATCTGCTCGCGGTATTTTTTGAATATGTCCCGAAAATCAGACATACGTCGCCTTTCTGCGCGCGGGCGCTGGGGGCAGCGCCCCTACATCTCGGAAACATCATGGTCGTTGCCATGTCCGTCCTGATCCCGCCTTGTATCCGTTTTCACCGCAGGAGTGCCGTTCACCTCATCCCCCGTAGGGGCGCCGTTGCGGCGCCCGCCCTGCCTTCCCCCGGTGGGAGCAGTCCGTGGGGCTGACGAACGAAGCCCCCAGGTGACCCAATTGTCAATTCTCAATTTTCAATTGTCAATTATTTTCGCAGGTACGCCGCCGAAACCGGGAACTCGAAATACGTATCCGGGTACGGCTCGTCGGCCAGGGAGAAGTGCCACCACTCGCAGTCGAGGGGCTTGAACCCGTTGCGGACCATCGCCCGCTGGAAGAACATGCGGTTGTCATGCTGCTCCTGGGTGACGCCGGGGTAGTCCGGGTGGGAGACCTCGCTGAACAGGTCGAAGGGCCCGCCCATGTCCACCTCCTTGCCGGTGGCCATGTCCAGCAGCGTCAGGTCGACGGCGCTGCCCCGGCTGTGGCTGGACTGGCTGGCGATGTAGCCCTGCTTGAACAGCTCCTGCTTCTCCAGGTCGGGATAGAAGAAGGGCTTCATGCGCAGGTCCAGGTCGTCGATGCCCCACATCACGAAGTGCCGCACCGCGGCGGCGGGCCGGTAGGCGTCGAACACCTTGAGCCGGTAGCCCTTCACGTTCACCTCGTTGCTGACGGCCTTCAGCGCCCGCGCCGCTTCCAGGGTCAGCAGGGCGCAGGGCTCCTCGTAGCCGTCCACCCGCTCGCCCACGAAGTTGTAGGTGGAATGGTAGCGTATCTCCTGGACGATGCCCGGCACATGGTCCGCCAGCACCACGAAGCCCGAACAGTCCATCGTCACCCGCTTCTTGATATCCATCGTCATGCGCTCCTTTGCTCGCTTCGCCCACCATTTTACTCCATTTCCGCGGAAAATGCAAGGCAGGCATTATCCCTTGAAATCATACACCACGATGCGCTCGCGGGGGTCCCTGCCGCCGAACAGATCGCCGCAGTCGATCTCCCCGGCCTTGACGAGCCCCTCCGCCGCGTCGAGACATTCCATATATTCTTCCGACGGGTAGTAGCAGATGATCCGCAGCGGCCGCGGGCGCTCTGACCACGACCGCTCGAGCCGCCGCAGCACGCCCTCGAATATCTTCTCCGAGAAGGGATTGAAGAAGAAGAACACGTCCTCCCCCGCCGGCTCATACTGCTCCGCCCGGCAGCACGCGAGCGCGATCCGGTCCCCCGCCCGCGTCGTCCGCCGGTTCTGCTTCGCCAGCTCGATCAGGTTCAGCGCGTAGTCGATGCCCGTCACCCGGCACCCCACCGCCGCCGCCATGAAGCACGCCACCCGGCCCTTGCCGCAGCCGTAGTCCAGCAGGTGCTGCTTCCGCTTGATAAGGCCGCTCTCCGCCAGCCGCTCCAGCACCGCGTAGGGCGTCGGCTCGTAGGGCGAGTAGTTCGGGTCGGCCTCGTCCTCCCGCCCGATCGTCCTGATCCTCAGCTTCCTGTCCCACTCCCGCTCCGTCATGCCTCGCGCCTCCTCCATCTCCCTCATTATACCCCATCGCCGCTCGCGCCGCAATCGTAAAAGCCCGTACTTTTGGAAAGTGCATAATCGTAAAAGGCCCGTAAAAGAGCAGCATAATGTTCAAAAACCCCTTGACAGATCGCCCTTTCTTTGCTATAATATCTCTCGTCGGTTGAAAGTTTCCCCTTTCACCCACCAAAATCCCATGTGCCTTAGTAGCTCAATGGCAGAGCATTCGGCTGTTAACCGAAGGGTTGTAGGTTCGAGTCCTACCTGAGGCGCCACAAAAGGACGAGTGTTTTGATACAAAACATTCGTCCTTTTCTTTTATAATCCTGCATTTCGTGGTCACACGAAAGAAAATCGCGCCGTTTTTGCAGTTTCTGGGCTTGCCTGGGTCAAATTGCGAAAACGGCGCTTTTCTCCCCTATGATAAATCTTTGAGCTTTCGTATTCCCACCTGGCTTTCGTAACACAAGGGTGCAGATTTCTGGAGGGGGTGCGCAAACTTGGCTGGGGGTGTGCGCATTTGACGGAATGAGCAAACTGGTCTTAAATCAATCTTTACAAATTTAACAATAGTGGTATTTGCTTGCAAATTGGGTTTGGAGGTTCTCGAAAGTACATCGAAATGGCTATACAAGACATTCCCTTATTAAGGCACTGTTTGAATAAAGCTTTATATTCATCATCATAGAAATCTAGGTTTGTCTCCTTTACTTCTGGGTTGAGACAAGCAAAAATATAACATACTTTATATCCTGAGTCCAACAGGGAAGACAACTTGATTAGTTGTTGCCGAACCCTATTGGAAGGAACAGTAGGATAAACTGGATTCTGATCGTTTGCATACAACGTCTTTACCTCGAGGATTGTCTTTGTATTCTCTATCAGTATATCGCATCGATAATTATCTATAGTGACCTCGCGTCTAATATTCTTTCTTTGACCGAGAAAGGAAAAACAGCGTCTTTGAAGGTTGTCTATAACAATACTGTTAGCATATGCAAGGTTAACCAGAATATACTTTCGATTTTGCTTTATTGCAAACAAAGAAAAATTAGTTCGAGCAGTTTTGGATTTTACCGTAGTTAGAATGTAAGCGCGCAATAATCCCCCGTACTGCACAGAGCGTCCAACTATGAGAGAATAGAGGTATTCTCAAAGAGTCTCATAGATTCTCTGAGAATCCAAGAGAATCTCAGGGAAGGGTGCAGAGCGAAATGGATGTAAGGGCA
>JAFUWR010000057.1 GCA_017471125.1 Clostridia bacterium
CCTGCAATTGACCGTTCACCCCCTGTCCGGCCATGGGCAGGCCCGCCGGCATCTCGGTGGTCAGGATCTTATCCTTGTTTGCGTACAGGGCAAAGTTGTCCTTCGGGTCCGTGGGGGTATCCTCTGTCACATTCCCCAGGACTTCCGGGTCCATCCAGGGCGTTCCGGTGGTGTAATCGATCTCTTCCGCAAAAACCGGCAGCGCAAGGCTCAGGAGCATTGCCGCCACGACAAGAATGCTGAGCGCCTTTTTCATATTTTTCTCCTCCAAATCATTTTTCGGTATGTGCAGTTCTTCAAGCCGGTCCGTTCCTTACTTCTTAACCTTCTTCCTCGCGGTGAGCACATCCGAGACGGTCAGAACCAGCGGGGTCCAGACGACCCAGCGCCAGTCCGGGGCAAAGGGCTTCTTATCGATCAGCGACAGGATAAACTACACCAGGAGCGCGCCTCCACCGCAGACGAGAATGTCCAGGATGATACCCAAAATCATATTCTTCTTCATCAGATTGACCATAGTAAATCTCCTCTCGCAATTGCTTAATGTAGGTAGAGTTCAGTATCAGTTCCCCGACGACGACGATGCGCTCGACGATGCCGAGGCCTCCCTGTCCTTCATCATGTGCTGAAGGGTGACAAGGATGGCGATCACAATCGGCTCCAGCTCCGGCTGGTAAATATCGATGCTGTACTTGTCATGGATCGAGAACAGCTTCTGGCCGATGACGGCGATGATGGAGCCGTTCTGATCGTAGAGCTCGAAGTTCAGGCCCGCAATATTGCCCTGGAGCTGCCAGCCCAGTCCCTCGATGTTCGTGACATCCTTGATCAGGTGGAGCAGCTCATTGGAGATCTGGAACTTCATGCCGTCCGCCATGGTCACGAAGTGGCGCTCGTGCAGCGTAAAGAGCTTTCTCTCGATGTGCGCCACCTGGTTCCCCTGAGCGTCGGTCACATCCGTCTTGTCATGGATGGAGGGAAATTTGGTGTTCGCCTCGTAGACGATGCGCTCCTGCGCATCGGTGATATCGATGTGCTTGTGGAGGGTGAAGACCTTCGAGGTGGTGAACAGGGAATAGGCCGGTTCGCCGAACCGCGCCACGTTGTTGACGTTCGCGGCCTCCCCGGCCTCTCTGAAACGTTGGTACTTTGAAGTAACGCCCATTGTAACCTCTCCCTTTAACTGCGGCCCGTACAGGGCTGATTGCAAGTGGCCTTCCCCGGCAGCGCGCTGCCGGGGAAGGCGTGCGAGTTTTTACTTCAGCGTGTGGAGGTACTCCACCAGCGCCTCGCGGTCGTAAAAGCTCTCCGGCCACATCAGCGGCACGTCGGGCTCGATGCCCTGGTCGATGTTGTAGAAGGAGCCGTTGCGCACGGTGGAGAGCTGCAGATTGCTGGAAATCTGGAACAGCGTGCCGGAGGCGGTAGTGCAGGGCAGTACCGCGCAGCTGCCGCCGCCGCTGGTCTGGCCAATGATGGGCACCCGCTCGGACATTTTCAGCGCCGCGGGCACCAGGTTGCCGCAGGAGAAGGAGTTGGAGCTGGTCAGGCACCATACCTTGTAGCCCAGGGGCACCAGGGCCTTGTCATAGGAATTGTACTCCTCGTTCAGCTCCAGGTCCGCGCCGATCCGCATGATGGTCTCCGCGCCGGTGAAGGTGTCCTTCAGTGCGATATTCGCCGTGCCGAGCACCATGGCGACGACATACACCGCCGCGTTGGAGTCTCCACCGCCGTTGTTGGACAGGTCGATCACCACGTTTTTGATGGGGCTGTTCTCCCGGGTGATCTGCTTGTAGGCGTAGTTGAACAGCCGGATGGAGTCCGCTGGCTCCTTCTGGTCGAGGTTCAGCTCCGACGGATCCTTTCCTTCTGCGATGAGCTCCGTTAGCTGCGCCTGAAGCGCCTCCGGGTCGATAAACTCGATCTTAAACTCGTCAGCCTGGGGCTCGTCCATGTGATAGTAGTAGGACGCCTCCTGGCCGGTGAACACATCGAAGGTGATGAAGGCGGTGTCGCCGATCTCCTGGTACATGGGCATGCCGTCCGGGAAGGCGGCGCGCCGGGCGTTGGCGAAGAGCTCAGAGCTCTTGGAATGGCTGGAATTCGTATAGCCCATCTTGCTGATTGTGTCCAGAAAACTGCCGCCCGCCTCCGGATCCGACCGCCAGGAGCGCGCGTTGAAGCCGCTGTGCAGGTCGTCCAGATAGGTCATGCACAGTTGGGTGATGGCCGCGTCAACGTCCTCCGCCTTGGTGGAGGACAGTTTCCACCCCAAATTGGTGTTGGCCAGCAGCGAGCTGAAATCATTGATGTCATGCTCTGGCTTCAAACCGTAGAAGTTGTCCAGCAGCAGCATCAACTCGTAGTAGTTGAACTGCGCGAAGTCCCCGCTCATCTCCTGGGGCTCGGCCTGGTAGACCTCCTCCAACAGCCCGTCGCTCCCGAAAGGCATGGCGTACAGGCCGACGCCGTTGAACACGTAGCGCATATAGAGTGAGCCCATGAACAGGTCGTTCAGGGTTTGCAGGGGGATGTAGCATTCCCCGTCATGCTCCACGATGTCGATCCAGTAGTCCGACAGATTCAGGGAGACGGGGTCGCCCACGCGGTTGACCGACGCGGAGGATGCGGTGAAGAGGGATTCCGGCGCGGGCTGCCGGGAATTCATCGTATCAATCAGATACTGCTGTCCCTCCTCCGGATCCATCGTCGCCAGGGCGTCAAAAAGCGCGCCCATGTCGACCTCTACAGGCTCCGGCAGGTCGCTCATCGTCGCGGAGGCGGTCACGTCGGCCCTCTGGGTGAAGGAGTTGAAGTCCAGGAACCAAATGAGGTTGCTCTCGGTGTTCACCGACATGACGCTGTTCCGGTCGGTCCTGCTGACCGCGTAGATATGCTCGCCGTCTTGTTCCACCTTATAGGCGATGCCCTCGCGCTCCGCGCCTTTCACCAGCACCTCGGTGAGCAGGTCCATGTACTCGCTCAGCGCCACGTAGGGGATGTCGCCGCCGTTGACAAAGTACAGGGCGACCTCGCCGCGCTCGATTTCATCGTTGCCGAAATCCTTCACATAGGGGTAGACCTGCCGCTCCACTTCGGCCTCCGTTACGCCGAAGACCGCGTCGTCAGACTGCGGGGCCGCCTGCGCCTCGGCGTAGCCCGTCAGCGTAAGCGTCGCCATCACCAGCGTCAGCGCGAGGGCCAGGGTACGTTTGATCCATTGCTTCATGTTCATGATTTCCTCTCCTTTTCTATAGGTCGTGGCCCGCGCAGGGCGGGCCGGGGTTCTCATCGGTCGGGATGTCCCACATAGCGGGCGCGGCCAAAGCCCAGGATCAGGCGGGCGAGGGGCCCGAATATCAGGCACACGCCGAAGCCCACGCTCTTGCCGAAGGCCCTGGCCAGCCTCAGGGACTGTATGACACCCAGCACCAGCATGACGATGGCCAGCACCCCGGCGAGGATCATCCGCCAGTTTGCCACGTCCTGGCCGGAGGTCAGGATATTGGCGCAGAGCGTGCACACGATGAAAACCGCGCCCATCGCGCCGCTCCAGCAGATTTTAAACTCCACGATGATGTTGTAGATCGGGATCAGGGACTTCCAGCCGGGTTCGCCGGGCCTTGGCAAATATCTTCCAGTCGGCGATGGCCTGGAAGATGTACCACACGATGGCCACGGCGATGAACAGGCCAATGGCGATGCCAACGATGGTGCCGCCCGCGGCGGCCTCCTGGGTGGTCAGGCCCTCCAGCGCGGTGTCGAGCGCAGCTTCGAGTTCAGCCGTTTCGGCAAGAGCATTGGGAAAGAGTATCATGGTTTCGTTCTCCTTTCAGAAATGTAATGGTTCGTCAGCGCTTGTCCTTATCTATGAATTCAAGCGTGATCGTCGAAAGCGCCGCGAAGGCCAGCACGAACAGGACCAGCGTGAGCCAGTAGCCCATGATGTTGTCCCGGGTGTTGTCGTAGTCGGGATTGTAGCTGGCGTCGGCGATCCTGTTTTGCAGGATGTCTTTGACCCGGTCCTCGCCAATCAGGTTCACCAGGTCGCCCACGGTGGTGGTGTAGGTGTAGCTCTGATCTCTGAACGACTTCATGGTCTCGCTGCCGGTCACCAGGTCGATCAGGTCGCGCACGTAGACGTCCTTGCCCAGTGTGACATCCTTGTACTTTTCAAGCAGCCCCTCCGCGTTGAGCAGGTCCAGCACGTCGCCCACGGTGGTGGTGGGGACGACCTGCACCTCGGACAGGCCAGTCATGACCTCATCGTCCGAAAGCAGCGTGTCGAGTATCGCGCCGATGCTGATGCCGGGGCCATCCAGTTTGATCTGATAGTCCATGATGGCCTTGAGGCTGTCCTCATCGCGCACAGAGCGCAGTATATCGGCGGCGGACATATTCTCCAGCACATGCTCCTGCTCGAAGGCCTGGAAGGCGTCGCCCTGCATCATGTCGCCGATCTCGCCCAGCTGGAAGGCCCGGGTCAGCTGCGTGTCGCGCAGCTTCTGGAGGGCGGGCAGGTCCCCGTTCTGGAGGAAGTCGGCCACCTGGCCCACGGTGACGGTGGCGCTGAATTCCTTGCCACGCATCTTATTGAGCTGGTTCCAGATGGTCATCACCGGGCGGCCGTTGTAATCGCCCTGGGCCGCGATGACCTTCAGGGCTGGGTTTGAGATGGTGAAGGGCGTGATGTAGGAGGTCCAGCCCGGCAAGCTCAGCATGCCGTCGGAGAACACCAGCTGAAAGATCAGCACGAAGGGCATGATGGTCATGGCGGTGGTGGTGGTGCGGGCCAGCGAGGAGATCCACAGCGACATCATGTCCGAGGCGTAGGTGATCAGGAACAGCGATACGCCGAAGTCCACGATCATCCACGGCGTGAACAATCCCTCCGCCGGGTACTGGACGCCCACGGCCTTGGTCACGTAAAGCGTCACCGCGGTCTGCATCAGACACAGCAGCGCCTGATACATCATGTGGGAGACGATGTAGGAGGAAATATGCATGCCCGAGCGGTGCTCGCGCTTGATGACGTCCCGCTCGCGGCAGATGACCTGTATGGAGTTGAAGCAGCCGTTCCATATGCACACCATGACCATGGCGAAGCCGCCCATCAGCGTGCCCTCCATGTTGATGAACAGCCGGTTGCGAATGACCATGCCCACCAGCCCCGCGATCAGCGCCGCCATGGGCAACACCTTCCAGTCGCTCTGGTAGACGAACATCACCAGCTGCCGGGCGAAGTAGATGCCGATCTGGCCGATGCGCCCGCGGTGACGGGCCTTGAACAGGCGTCCGGAATCCCTTTTCACATTCATCTCAGCCATGTTACGCCACCTCCTCGGCATACTTCATCACGAACTCGTCGGCCAGGCCGTCGCCGCCCTCCTCCACGCGGTTGACGGACTTGACGATCTTCTCCATGCTGTCGCGCCCGAAGAATTTCCGGGCGTCCTCGATGCTGCCGTAGAAGGCCAGCCGTCCCGTGCGGGCGCTGTCCTTCGCCAGCACGATCACGTCGTCAAACAGATCGATCACGCGGTCCGGGGTGTGGGTGATGACGATGACGATCTTTCCGGTGTCCGCGATCTTCCGAAGCTGCTCGAACAGCTCACGAGCCATCACGCCATCCAGGCCCGAATCCGGCTCGTCGAGTATGAACAGCGAGGGGTTGGAGATGAACTCCATCGATATGGAAAGGCGCTTCTTCTGCCCGCCGGAGAGCTTCTCCACCAGGTTGTGCTGCACCGGGGTGAGGCCGAATATCTCCATGACCTCCTCCACCCGCGCCCTGCGGTCGGCGGCGCTCACGTCCATGGGCAGGCGCAGCTTGGCCGCGTCCATCAGGGTGTTGATGACGGTGTTCTTGCCCCGCATCATCTCGCTCTGGGGCACGAAGCCCACCTCATACTGCATCTTCTTGTACTGGGTGTACATGTTGCTGCAGTTGAGCATGACCTCGGCGTTGGCCTTCTCGTAGCCGTTGACAGCGTTCAAAAACGTGGTCTTGCCCGCGCCGGAGCCGCCCAGCAAGAGGACCATGTGGCCCTGGGGGATCGCCATGTGGATGTCGCGCAGCAGCACCTTTTTCTGGAAGTTTTCCACGACGGTGCGGTCCTTCAGGTTCACCGTCAGGCCCTCGTCCATGACGGCGGCGCTGCCCTGATGGGCCAGCTTCGCAAGCAGAGCCCTGATGTCCTCCACCTTCCAGGCGGGCTGGAATTTGTTGCTCCAGCCCCAGATGAGCAGCGGGAGCCAGCTGGTATAGCTGGTCAGGCACAGCAGCAGCCAGTACTTATTGACGCCGTAGACCTCGATCAGGCCCAGGAATATGCGTATGCCGTAGAAAAAGCGCATGATGCGCACCGTGATCACCAGTATCGTGAGCAGCACGGCCGTTCCTGAGAGGGTTTCGCCCTGCTCATTTAAGACGAGAATGCCCGTGATGCTCAGCGCGACCATGGCCAGGGAGGTCAGAAAGACCATGCGGCCCTCGGATTCCCGCCCGGCGCAGCGGGACAGCTGAAAGCTCCTGTAGCAGGGCACCAGCGCCCACTGCCATTTCAGGCCGGATTTCCTGAATACTCCCGCCAGGCCAACGATTTACAGCAGCATGAAGATCAAGGTCAGATCCGCTGTCGTCTCAAACAGCAGGTATGACGCAATGTTCAATGCCTTCAAATACCCTCACTCCTTCTGAATGTAAATACCAGTCTGATTCATTATACAAATCATAGGTAAGGAAAAAAAGGGATGTTTCAGAAAGACACAACCGTTCCCGCGTCGCGCCCTTGTTTTTGGCTTTCCTATTGTTTATACTTATGTATACCAATTGATAAAGCAGGAGAGAAGTCATGAACAACTTTGGCGAAACGGTGCGCCGTTTAAGAATTGAAAAGGGGCTTTCCCAGCAGCAGCTGGCGGATCATTTGCACGTGAGCCGTCCCACCGTGGCCAACTGGGAGGTGAGCCGCCGCATACCCGACGCGACCATGGTGGCGCTGATCGCCGATACCCTGGGCGTGGATACCGGCGTGCTGCTGGCCACCGCGGAGGCGCCCGATGAGCCGCCAAACGTGCTGCTGGTGGACGACAAGCCCATCATTCTCGAGGGCGGCATTCCCATATTGCGGCAGGCGCTGCCCGGCGCAAACGTCGCCGGTTTTTTGAGCTGGCTGGAGGCGCTGGACTATATCCGTGAAAAGCCGGTGGCGCTGGCGTTTCTGGACATCGAGCTGGGGAAGGCCAACGGCCTCGACCTGTGCCGGGAAATGCTGAGCATCCGCCCGCGCACCAACGTGATCTATCTCACCAATTTTATCGAGTATGCCTTTGACGCGTGGGATACCGGCGCCTGCGGCTTTTTGCTCAAGCCGCTGGAGGTGGAGGCGGTTCGCAAGCAGATCCCCAGGCTGCGCTATCCTGTGAGGGGGCTGATGTGATGGCAACGCTGGATTTCGGGGCGCTGGGAGAGGCCTCGGCGGTCCTCTTCGGCATATGCGGGCTGATACTGGCCTTCCTCGCCCGCGACATCGACCGATGGCCCAGGGGGCTGTGCATCGCCCTGCTGGCCTCGACGGTCGCCAGCGGCGCGCTTTCCCTAATGGAGCGGGCCATACTCCAGTATCCGGATTCCCTGCTCCTGTTTCGTGGGTTGTATATTGCCGAATCGCTCATCAAACCGCTTCCGTCCCTGCTCATGTTCGCGTTTCTTCTCTACTCCTGCGGGGAGGATCCCCGCAGGAGCGCGATCATGCGCGTGCTTTGCGTGCTGACGGCGGCGGGGAACGCGGCGGGACTTGCCGCGCTGTTCACCGGAAAGCTCGGCGGCGCGCCGGACTTTGCCGTTCAATTCGCTCCCTCGACCATTCTGTATTTTGTGCTGGGGCTTGCGGTCGTTCCCATCTCCGTGATCGCCCTCATCCTGAGGCGGAAGAAGCTCACGCGCATCCAGCGCGTCATGTTCCTGATCTGCTTCCTGACGACATATTCTCTCCAGCTCATCCTCGTGGAGCTGTATCTGATGACCGGCCTGGTCCGGCGCTACCTGGCGGAGCGGGACGAGGTCGCCCGCCAGCGGACCCGCGTCGCCGTGGCGCAGATGCGGCCCCATTTCATCTATAACACGCTGATGAGCGTCTATTACCTCTGCCCCCAGGACCCGGTGAAGGCCCAGGGCGTCATCAAGGATTTCACGCGGTATCTTCAAAAAAACTTCAACGCCATCGCCACGGAGGACACGATCCCCTTTGAGCAGGAGCTTGAACACACGCGGGCCTACCTTGCGGTGGAGCAGGCGTGCTTTGAGGGCCACCTGTTCGTAGAGTTCGATACGCCGAATATAAACTTCAGGCTGCCGCCGCTGACGCTCCAGCCCATCGTGGAAAACGCCGTCAAGCACGGGCTAACCCCGGAGCTGGAGCCGCTGTACGTCTCCATCGTCACCCAGGAAGCTGCGCAGGGCATGCGGGTCATCGTGGAGGATACCGGCCCCGGCTTCGCGCCTTCGGACGACGACGCGCCCCAGCTGGCCCTCAGCAATATCCGCGAGCGGCTGAAAACCATGTGCGGCGGCACG
>JAFUWR010000058.1 GCA_017471125.1 Clostridia bacterium
CGCGGTGCGGGCCATCGCGCCCCACGTGGCGTCCAAGCGGTCCGACCCGGCGGTCATCTGCATGGACGAAGCGGGGCGGTTCGTCATCCCCATCCTCTCCGGGCACATCGGCGGCGCGAACCGGCTGGCCCGGGAATTGGCACGGGCGCTGGGCGCGACGCCCGTGGTCACCACGGCCACCGACGTCAACGGCCGCTTCTCCGTGGACACCTGGGCGACGGAACATGGCATGGCCATCACGTCCATGGCGCTGGCGAAGCGGGTGTCCGCCGAGATCCTGACCCGGGACATCCCGTTCACTGCCGACGCGGAGCGTCCCGACCGGCTGGCCGAGGGGCTCATATGGTCGGACGCGGGCGAGCTGGGGATATGCGTGTCCGTGCGCGACCGGCATCCCTTTGATGACACGCTGCTCCTGGTGCCCCGGGCGCTGATCGTGGGCATCGGCTGTCGGCGGGGGACGAGCGCCGAGGCGATAGAGGCGGCGGTCGATAAGGTGTTTTCCGATAATGGATTGAGGCCCGAGGCCGCGCGCGGCGCTGCGTCCATCGACGTGAAGGCCGACGAGGCGGGCCTGCTTGGGTTCTGCCGGGAACGCGGCTGGCCCGTGGCGTTCTACACCGCGGACGCGCTGAACGCCGTCCCCGGCGACTTCACACCGTCAAAATTTGTACAGGATACCGTGGGCGTGGACAACGTCTGCGAGCGCGCGGCGGCGGCCTCCGGCGGGCGGATCGTCGTTCCCAAGACCGCCCTGAACGGGGTGACCGTGGCCGTCGCGGAGATGAAATGGGGGATCGAATTTGGCTAAGCTGCGCGTGGTGGGCATCGGCCCCGGCGCTTACGAGGAGATGACCGTCAAGGCGGTCAACGCCCTGAACGCCTGCGACGTGATCGTGGGCTATCACGTCTATGTGGATCTGGTCAAGGCCCACTTCCCGGACAAGGAATTCTTCACCACGCCCATGCGCAAGGAGGCCGACCGCTGCCGCATGGCGCTGGACATGGCCCGGGAGGGCCGCGACGTGGCGATGATCTGCTCCGGCGACGCGGGCATCTACGGCATGGCGGGGCTGATCTACGAACTGCGGGGCGACGACACGTCCATCGACGTGGAGGTCGTCGGCGGGCTGACCGCGGCCACCTCCGGCGGCTGTCGGCTGGGCGCGCCGCTGACCCATGACTTCGCCGTCGTCAGCCTGTCCGACCTGCTGACGCCCTGGGAGACCATCGAGAAGCGGCTGGACTGCGCGGCGGCGGGCAACTTCGGCATCGTGCTGTACAATCCCCGCAGCCACAAGCGGACGGACTACCTGCAAAGGGCCTGCGACATCGTCATGCGCCACCAGTCGCCGGAGACGGTCTGCGGCATCGTGCAGAACATCGGGCGCGAGGGGGAGCTTACCAAGGTCATGACCCTCGCGGCGCTTCGGGACTACGAGGCCGACATGTTCACCACCGTGTTCATCGGCAACAGCTTCACGAAGGTCGTGGACGGGAAGATGGTCACGCCCAGGGGGTATCGGGATGTCTGAGCTTTGCGTGTTCGCGGGCACCACGGAGGGGCGGCGGCTGGCTGAGTACCTGGCCGGGCAGCCGGTGAAGCTGTGCGCCTGCGTGGCGACGGAGTACGGCGAGACGCTGATCCCCCAGGCGGACAACATCGAGGTCCTGGCGGGCCGCCTCGACGCGGAGGCCATGCGGCGGCTGTTCGAGCAGCGGCGCTTCGACGCGGTCGTCGACGCCACCCATCCCTTCGCCACGGCGGTGTCCGAGAACATCGCCGCCGCCTGCCGGGATACGGGCACCGAATACCTGCGCCTGAATCGCGAGGGCGGCGGCGCGGACGGCGACGCGGTGTACGTGGATTCCATACAGGGCGCGGCGGATTTCCTGTCTACCGTGCAGGGGAACGCGCTGCTGGCCACGGGGAGCAAGGAGCTCATGCCCTACACGACGGTAGAGGGCTACAAGGATCGCTTCTGGCCACGGGTGCTGCCCATGCCCGCGTCGCTGGACGCCTGCGCGGCGGCGGGGTTCGCGCCCGCGCACATCATCGCCATGCAGGGGCCGTTTTCCATCGACATGAACGTGGCGACCCTCAAGGCCATCGACGCCAGGTGGCTGGTGACCAAGGAGTCCGGCAAGAGCGGCGGCTTCGGCGAGAAGATAGAGGCCGCGCGGCGAGCCGGGGCGAGGTGCGTGGTCATCGGCCAGCCGGAGCAGGTCCCCGGCATGGACCTGTCGGGCGTGGTCAAATGGGTCAATGAAAGATACAGCCTGCGCCCCGCCCGGGAGGTGGCCGTGGTGGGCATCGGCATGGGCTCCCCGGACACGCTGACCTTCGAGGCCGACGCCGCCCTGCGGGACGCGGAGTGCGTGATCGGGGCGCGGCGCATGATAGAGGCCGTGGCGCGCTACGGCAAGCCGGGGTTTGCCGAGATCGCGCCGGCGAAGATCGCCGCCTGCATGGCCGACCACCCCGAATATCGCAGGTTCGCCGTGGTCATGTCCGGCGACTCGGGCTTTTACAGCGGCACGAAGAAGCTGCTGCCGCTGCTGGACGGCGACAGGGTGAAGGTCGTGCCCGGCCTGAGCTCCATGCAGGTGCTGTGCGCCCGGGTCCAGACGAGCTGGGACGACTGCCACGCCCTGTCCCTGCACGGGCGCGAGGGCTCCGCGGCTCCGGCGCTGAAGAAATACGGCAAGGTGTTCGCGCTGATGGACGGCGCGGACGCGGTGAAGCGCGTCTGCGCGGACCTCATCGCCGCGGGCATGGGGGAGGCCAGGGTGTCCGTGGGCGAACGGCTGTCCTATCCCGACGAGAAGGTCGCGCGCGGAACGGCCAATGAGCTGTCGGACTACGCCTGCGCCCCGCTGAGCGCCATCCTGCTGGAGTGGCCCGCCGAGCCGATGCCGCTGCCCGTGGGCCTGCCCGACGAGGCGTTCATCCGGGAGCTGGGCGGCGACGGCGGCAGGGCCGTGCCCATGACCAAGTCCGAGGTGCGGGCGGTGTCTGTGGCAAAGCTCAGGCTCACCGAGGACGCCGTGGTCTACGACGTGGGCGCGGGCACCGGCTCGGTGTCCGTGGAGCTGGCGCTGAACTGTCCGAAGGGGCACGTGTACGCCATCGAGTGCCGGGAGGACGCCGCGGACCTGATCGAGCGGAACATACAAAAATTCGCCCTCCGAAATCTGACCGTGGTGCGGGGCACGGCCCCGGAGGCGCTGGCCGACCTGCCCGCGCCCACCCACGCCTTCATCGGCGGGTCCAGCGGCAATATGGCCGAGATCGTGGACGCGCTGACGGCGAAGAACCCGTGGGTGCGCGTGGTCGTCAACGCCATCGCGCTGGAATCGGTGGGGGAGCTCGCGGCCATCGCCAGGGGCTTCGACGACGGCGAGATCGTGGCGCTGACCCTGGCCCGCAGCCGCCGGGCGGGGCGGTATCACCTGATGACCGGGTTAAATCCCATCTACATCGCGACGCTTCAAAAGGGGGAGGAAGGACATGAGGATAGAACTTGAACGGGTCGCGCCCATGGAGATCGAGGCGCGGAGCTTTGAGATCATCGGGGAGGAGCTTTCCCATCCCATCGACGAGGCGCTGGCCCCCATCATCAAGCGGGTGATCCACACCACCGCCGACTTCGACTACGCGGACAACCTGTGCTTCTCCGACGGCGTGCTGGACAAGGCGCTGGGCGCCATCAAGGACGGCGCGGCCATCGTCACCGACACCACGATGGCCATGTCCGGCATCAACAAGAAGGCCCTCGCGAAGCACGGCGGCGAGGCGTACTGCTTCATCGGCGATCCCGACGTGGCCGAGGCGGCGAAGGCCGCGGGCACCACCCGGGCCGTGCAGGCGATGGAGAAGGCCGCGAAGCTGGACAGGCCGCTGATCTTCGCCATCGGCAACGCGCCCACGGCGCTCATCCACATCTACGAGATGATCTCCGAGGGTCGGCTGGACCCGCGGCTCGTCATCGGCGTGCCGGTGGGCTTCGTCAACGTGGTGCAGTCCAAGGAGCTCATCATGACCGCCGACGTGCCCTACATCGTGGCCCGGGGGCGCAAGGGCGGCAGCAACGTGGCCGCCGCCATCTGCAACGCGCTGCTGTATATGTTAGGAAGGTAATCATGCTTCGACACTACATCACCAAGGGCGGCAAGACCATGCGCTGCGGCTACACCACCGGCTCCTGCGCGGCGGGCGCGGCCATCGGCGCGGCGCGGATGCTGCTGACGGGCACGCCGGTGGACACGGTGGCGCTGGACACGCCCAAGGGCATACGGCTGACGCTGGAGCTATTGAACGCCGAGATCGGCGCGGGCCGCGCCAGGTGCGCCGTCCAGAAGGACAGCGGCGACGACCCGGACATCACCAACGGCATCCTCGTCTACGCCCAGGCCGAAAAGATCGACCGCGGCGTCGAGATCGACGGCGGCGAGGGCGTGGGCCGGGTGACCAAGGAGGGCCTCGACCAGCCCGTGGGCGCGGCGGCCATCAACTCCACGCCGCGGCGGATGATCGCCGAGGGCGTCGCCGACGTGTGCCGCGAGCTGGGCTACGACGGGGGGATCAGGATCACCGTGTCCATCCCCGACGGCCAGGCGCTGGCGAAAAAGACCTTCAATCCCCGCATCGGCATCGTGGGCGGCATATCGGTCATCGGCACCACGGGCATCGTGGAGCCCATGAGCAACGCCGCGCTGGTGGACACCATCCGGCTGGAGCTGAGCGTGCTGTCCGCGGGCGGCGCCAAGGGCGTGCTGCTGTGCCCCGGCAACTACGGCGAGACCTTCGCCAAGGAGAGCCTCGGGCTGTCCATGCAGAAGCAGGTGTCCGTCAGCAACTTCATCGGCGACGGCATCGAGGCCGCGGTGGGCTACGGGTTCCAGCGCATCCTCTTGGTCGGCCACATCGGCAAGCTGGTGAAGCTGGGCATCGGCCTCCACAACACCCACTCCGCCTACGGCGACGGCCGCATGGAGACGCTGATCGCCTGCGCCCTCGAGTGCGGGGGAGAGATCGAATTGCTCCGGGAGATATTGAACTGCGTCACCACCGACGCGGCCCTCGAGGCCATCGACCGGGCGGGCCTGCTTTCTCCCGTGATGGCGACGCTCGGGCGGCGCATCCAAGCCTGCCTCGAGCGCAAGGTGCCCGTGGGGACCGAGATCGGCTTCATCTGCTTCACCAACGCCGAGCCCTGGAAGGGCGTGCTCGTGCAGAGCGAGAACGCGGACAGGCTGGCGGAGGAGTGGAAGGCATAAACAAAGCGGCTGTCATGACGGCAGCCGCTTTGATATGTTTTGGTACGGTAAACCTTACTTCTAATAAAAGGAATTGAGCGCAGGTTCACCTTGCTCAAGGGATCGCCTACGCTCGGGGGGAAGAAGAAGGTTGGGTAAAACCTTGCCGACTTTTTCAATCGACAATTTATTATAGCATTTTGGTAAAACAATAGAAATAGAGAATCTGCTAACAAATTGTGGCGTTTGTGTGACGGAGGTAGGATTCCATACCGTCAGTCCATCATCGCGGCGATCTCGGCGTCGGACAGGTCCGGCTGGAGGGCGCGGTTGAGGGCGGCGGCCACGATGCCCGCGGCGTCCTGTATGATGGAGTCGATCTCCCGGGGCGTGACGATCATGTCCCCGGGCGCAGCGCTCAGCAGGGCGCGCTCCATGTCGTCCAGCGCCGCGGGGTCCGCAGTCGCTCCGCGCTGCCGGTCCAGCCAGTCGAAGGCGTTCCGGGCCAGCGTGGCCGCGTGGACGACCGTGGGCATGCCGATGGCGATGACCGGCGCGCCCACGCTGTCCCGGGTCAGCGCCCTGCGGTGGTTGCCCACCCCCGCGCCGGGCTGTATGCCGGTGTCGGTCAATTGAAGCGTCGTGCCGACCCGGGCGGAGTCTCGGGCCGCGAGGGCGTCCACGCACACCACCGCCGCGGGCTTCACCAGGTCCACGAGGCGCTCCGCAAGCTCCATCGTCTCGATGCCCGTCACGCCCAGCACCCCCGGCGCGATGGCGCTGACGGGGCGCAGACCGGGCAAATTCGCCAACTGCTCGATCAGGTGGCGCGTCACCAGCAAACGGTCCACCACCGACGGGCCCAGGGCGTCCGGGGTGATCTGCCGGTTGCCCAGGCCCAGCACCAGCGCGCAGGCACCGCCGTCCATGGGCGGCAGCATCCGCGACAATTCCTCCGCGAGCAGGCCTCCCAGCGCGGCGCGGGCGTCCGGGTCCCGGCGGCGCAGCAGCCCGCATTCGAGGGTCAGGTACCGCCCGACGGACTTGTTCAGCAGCCTCGAGGCGTCGTCGTCCGAGACGACCACCTCCGTCAGCGTGACGCCGCCCGCCTCCCAGCGCCTCACGTCCACGCCGGGGAGGGACGACGCCCCCTGCCCGTCGAAGGCCTCCAGGGCCAGGTCTGTGCGAATGTTCTGCATGACGCGCCTCCTTTCTTCAATAGTTTACCCAAGTTTTTCATCGAAATGTATTCAAACTATTGCTTTTTCACCCATTTCGTGATAAAATATGATTTGCTAAATTGCGTAGGGAGGTGAGTAAATTGCCGAATATCAAATCTGCCATCAAGCGCGTGAAGGTCATTGAAAAGAAGAACCTGCGCAACCGTATGATCAAGTCCGCCATGAAGACTCAGGTCAAAAAGTTTGAAACCGCCGTTTCCGCGGGCGAGGCCGATGCTAAGCTGCTCAGCGCGACTCAGGGCGCGGTGGACAGGGCCGCCGCCAAGGGCGTTATCCATAAGAACGCTGCGAACCGCAAAAAGGCTCGCTTGGCCAAGCGTCTTGCCAAGACCGCAGGCTGATCCGGAAGGTCTAATGAAGAGGGAACGTGTAAAGGCGTTCCCTCTTTGTCATGGGCCGAACGTTCACAGAAAGTTGACGAATGGGCCACGGTTTCTTAGCGCCCGGCGCTTGCGGAAAATGCTTCCATCTGCAATAATGTTACCATAGACCGCGAATACTGATCGAAGAATGAGAGCCGGAGCGTGACGGATGGCGGACAATAAGAAGAAAAAGGCGAAGGCGGCGGACGACCTGTTCCTGGAGGAATGGGACGTGAAGCCGAAAAGGAAAAAGGCGAAGCCCCGCCCCAAGGCGGCGGCGAAGGCCAGGGCGACGGCTACGAAGCCCAAGGCAAAGGCGACGGCTACGAAGCCCAAGGCAAAGGCGGCGGCGAAGGCCAGGCCCGCGGCGAAGAAGCGGCCCGCGAAGAAGCCCGCGAAAAAGCGGGCAAAGCGCGGCGAGGCGGCGCTGGCGGCGAACCTGCTGCTGTCGGTGGGCATCGCGGCGATGCTGGCGCTGGGCGGCATGCTGATCTACAAGCACAACAGCTACGCCGAGATGAAGCAGGTGGTGGAGGCGCAGACCTTCTACGACGGCACGTCCGTCGAGGGCATCGACCTGTCGGACAAGACGCTGTCGGCGGCGATGGACTACTGGCAAAACCGCATCGAGCCCAGGTATTCCCAGCGCACGGTGGACGTGGCGGGGGCCGGGTCGGTGACGGCCAGCGACGTGGGCTACAAGAGCGACTATGAATCGGTGCTCTACACGGCCTGGAGCGCGGGTCGGCGCGGGTCGCTGGAGGAGCGCTACCAGGCGGCGGTGGGGCGACAGTACCATCCGCTGAGTTACGACGTGACCCGCTTCGGCTGGGACGACAAGACCCTCAGCGCCTACGTGTCCGCGCTGGCCGAGAAGGTCGACGCGCCCGCGCAGAACGCCTCGATCCAGTCCTTCGACGTGGAGAATTACGCCTTCGTGCTGTCGGAGAGCAGCACGGGCCGGAAGCTGGACGAGGCGGGCTTGAAGCAGGACATCATCGACGCGCTCAAGGCCGGGGGCGGCAGCGTCACGCCGGTGGTGGAGACCTTGCAGCCCGAGGTCACCCAGGACGATGTCAACGCCCAGTTCGGCATGATCTCCTCGGCGGTGACCAACGCCTCGTCGTCGAGCTCCAACCGATTGAAGAACATCAAGCTGGCCGTGTCGATGATCAACGGCTACTGCCTCAAAAACGGCGAGACCTTCTCCTTCAACGACGTGGTGGGGGAGCGCACCACCGCCCGTGGCTTCAAGCGGGCCACGGCCTACTCCGGCGGCGACGTGACCGAGGAGGTGGGCGGCGGCATCTGCCAGGTGTCCACCACGCTGTTCAACGCCGCGGTCAAGGCCGACATGGACATCGTGGAGCGCCACAACCACTCGCTGACCGTGGCCTACGTGGACAAGGGCAAGGACGCCGCGGTCAACTGGAAGAGCCAGGACCTCAAGTTCACCAACAAGTCCGGCGGCGACGTGTACATCTGCTGCTTCGTGTCCGACGACAAGCGGGTGCGCTTCGCGTTCTTCGGGCGGTTCCTGCCCAACGGCGAGACCATCACCCTCGAGGGCAAGACCACCGAGACCGTGGACTACGAGACGGAATACGTGCCCTCCGCGACCCTGGCCCGGGGCGAGATGAAGGTGGTGGACCAGGGCAAGAAGGGCTACAAGGCCGAGGCGTACAAGTTCCGGTGGGACGCCGCCGGGAACCAGATCAGCAAGGAGCTTTTGTGCAAGAGCGTCTACAAATCTCGAAATGAAGTCATAGAATTTGGCGGGTAGGGATTTGCATCCCGGGGGACGATGTGGTATAATGGCTCCATGAGCAAGCGATGAAGGAGGGTATCGGCCGTGGCAAGGATCTATACGCGCAGGGAGGTCAGGCGGCGCAAGACCAATTACCTGATCTTCGCGGGCATCTATGATTTCATCGGCGCTATGGCGGGCATCGTGGTCATCATCGCCTGCGTGGTGCTGCTGTACGCGCTGTTCAACTGGATCGTCCGCGACGGGCGGGACTCCTTCGCCTCGCTGTGGAAGATCGTCCAGGACGCGCTGATCGTGCCGCAATAGACAAAAGCGTTCCGCATGGGAACGCTTTTATTGCGTGAAGATGGGGAGTGTGGAGCATGAAGGTTTCCTGGGCGCAGCTGTATAATGAGATCGGCGTCTGCGAAAAATGCAGATTGTGCGAGACCCGGACGAACGTGGTGCCGGGGGAGGGCGATCCCCACGCGCGGCTCATGTTCATCGGCGAGGGCCCCGGCCAGGAGGAGGACCGGCAGGGGCGGCCCTTCGTGGGTCGGTCGGGGGAGCTGCTGACCCGGATGATCCAGGCCATCGGCTTCGAGCGCACGGAGGTCTACATCTGCAACGTGGTCAAGTGCCGCCCGCCCAAGAACCGCAATCCCGAGCCGGACGAGGCCGCCGCGTGCCTGGATTACCTGCGGGCGCAGGTGGCGCTGATCCGGCCAAAGGTGGTGGTGCTGCTGGGCAAGGTGGCGTGCCAGTATACCTTGAACCAGCAGGTGTTCATCACGAGGGACCACGGCCAGTGGTTCGAGCGCAAGGGCGTGTGGTTCCTGCCCACCTTCCACCCCTCGGCGCTGCTGCGCGACCCGACCAAGAAGCGGGACGCCTGGGAGGACTTCCAGAAGGTGCGGGAAAAGCTAAAGGAGCTGGAGGCATAGCATGGAGCGTTTCAGGGCGGAGCTGCGGGCGTTCGTGGACGGCATCTACGAGGGCGAGAAGAAGGTGCTGGTGTTCGGCGAGGGCGACCGGCGCGCGCCGGTGATGCTCATCGGCGAGGCGCCCGGGGAGCAGGAGACCCTGCAGGGCAGGCCCTTCGTGGGCAAGGCCGGGAAGAACCTGGACGAGTTTTTGGAGATCGCGGGGCTCGACCGAAAGGCGCTGTACGTGACCAACACCGTCAAGTTCAGGCCTACCAAAATTTCCGCCGCGGGCCGCACGGTCAACCGCCCGCCGACCCAGGAGGAGATACGGCTGTTTTTGCCGTGGCTCAGGCGGGAGATCGGCCTGGTGTCGCCCATGTGCGTGGTGACGCTGGGGAACGTGCCGCTCAAAGCCCTCGCGGGTAGGAAGGCCGTCATCGGCGACGCGCACGGCACCTTCCTCGATCTGGACGGCGCGGCCCTCTATCCCATGTACCATCCCGCGTCGCTGATCTACAATCCCAGCCTCAAGGACGTCTATCGCGCGGATATTTTGCGCTTGGGCGAATGGCTTCGGAAAAGATTATAGAAAAACGACGATTAGGGCTTGTGCTTTTTCCTGTTTTGTGTATAATACAACATGTGAAAGCCGTTGACAAACCACGTGCGATGGCATACAATGAAATGGTTTCAAATATTTGGGGGGAATGAGCATGGCACTGGTAAAATGCCCGCGCTGCGAATTGAATTACATGAACGATACGGACAAGATGTGTTCCGTGTGCCGCCGCGAGGTACGGGGCGAGACCGAACAGTTTGAAATGATCGAGCTCTGCTCGGAGTGTGGCGAGAACCCGGTGGTGCCGGGCCAGGAGCTGTGCGCCTTCTGCCTGAAGGAGCAGGCCCGCCGCACCGAGTCCATGGACAGCGACGAGAGCATCGAGCGCGAGCCCGCCAGCATCGAGATCGACTCGGTGGCCACCATGGACGAGATCCAGTTGGACATCGGCGGGGACCTGGACGACGAGGTGTTCGAGGACAATCCCGATTTCGTGGACGACGAGGACGAGGACGACGAGGAAGAAGAGGAAGAATAGCCTTGGCAGTCTTTGCGATCTCCGACCTGCACCTGCCCGCCCGGGTAAAGCCCATGGACGTGTTCGGAGAGCACTGGAAAAACCACTTCGAGCGCATCCGGGAGGATTGGCGGGCGCGGGTGGCGGCGTCGGACGTGGTGCTGCTGCCGGGGGACCTCTCCTGGGCCATGAAGCTGGAGGAGGCCCGGGAGGACCTGGAGAGCATCGCCGCGCTGCCGGGGACGAAGCTGCTGCTCAGGGGCAACCACGACTATTGGTGGAGCTCCATCGGCCGCGTGCGGCGCGCCCTGCCCGAGGGGACCTACGCCCTCCAAAACGACAGCGTGCTGATCGACGGGCGGCTCTACGCCGGGACCCGGGGCTGGACCCTCCCCGCGGAGGACAGCGACGCGGACGACCTGCGCATCTATGCCCGCGAGCGCATGCGGCTGGAGATGTCATTAAAGCACGCCCGGAGCCGGGACGCCGACGCGCCCATCACCGCGATGCTGCACTATCCGCCGCTGACCGACGAGCTCGCCGGGTTCTCCGACATCCTCGAGGCCTACGGGGTCGAGGACTGCGTCTACGGCCACCTCCACGGCGCGGGGCTCTACGGGGCCGTGCGCGGGGAGCGGCGCGGCGTCAGATACCATCAGGTGTCCTGCGACGGGCTGGGGTTCCGCCTCTATCTTCTGTATCCGTGAACCAGGGTGAAATATGAAAAAGCTGCTTCTCATCGTGAATCCCTACGCGGGCCAGCGCAGGGTGAACCGCTATTTGCCGGATATGCTCCGGCTTTTTCATGACCGCGGTTTCCGCTGCGAGGTGTACGTGACCGGGGCCAGCGGCGACGCCACGCGCTACGTGGCCGAGTACGGCGAGGGCTTCGACCAGATCGTCTGCGCCGGCGGCGACGGCACGCTCAACGAGACCATCGCCGGCATGCTGACCGCGGGGCTCAAGTGCCCGCTGGGCTACGTGCCCTGCGGCACCACCAACGACTACGCCTCCAGCATCGGCCTGTCCTCCGACATCATGGAGGCCGCCCGGGACGTGATGACCGGCGAGGCGCGGACCTTCGACGTGGGCGTGTTCAACGGGCGCTATTTCGTCTACACCGCCACCTGCGGGGCCTTCGCCAAGGCGTCCTATTCCACGCCCCAGGCCGCGAAGAACGTGCTGGGCCACATGGCCTACGTGCTCGAGGGCGTGAAGGACCTGGGCAACCTGCGGCCCATCCACATGCGCGTGGAGACCGAGGAGTACGACCTGGACGACGACTTCCTGTTCTGCTCCATCACCAACTCCACCTCCGTGGGCGGCATCCTCAAGCTGGACACCCAGCTCGTGGCGCTGAACGACGGCAAGTTCGAGGTGACGCTGGTGCGCAACCCGGCGACCCCGGCCCAGCTCTCCACCATCCTCTACGGGCTGACCACCATGGACATCCCCAACGAGATGATCCACTTCTTCTCCGCGCCGAAGCTGACCGTCAGGTGCGCCGAGCCGGTGGAATGGACGCTGGATGGCGAGCGCGAGCCGGAGACCGAGGCCGTGACGCTGGAGAACCGCCACGCCGCCATAAGGATGTTCGTGCCCACCCAGGCGTGGGAGAGCCCGCTGATCGCGGCCGACGAGGGCGAGGGCGAGGTATGAAGGTCAACTATCAGCTTGAGATGGAGCGGGAGCTCAAACGCATCGCCGGGGCCGGGGAACGGCCTCGGCTTTTGCTGCACAGCTGCTGCGCGCCCTGCTCCAGCGCTGTGCTGGAGCGGCTGACGCCCGCCTTCGACATCGGGGTGTTCTACTTCAACCCCAACATCGCCCCGGCGGAGGAGTTCGAGCGCCGGGCCGAGGAGCAGGCGCGGC
>JAFUWR010000059.1 GCA_017471125.1 Clostridia bacterium
GGACCACGTCGAAATTGGCCTCCTCGTACACCGGCTCGGCCTCGGCGATCTCGGCGGCCTCGGCGCTGGCGCGGGCCTCGCGAAGCTGCTTGCCCATCTTGGTGCGATAGCGGCGGATCTGGCTCTCCAGCTTGTCCACGGCGCGGTCGATGGACAGGTACATGTCGTTGCTGTCCTCCTCAGCGCGCAGGATCAGTCCGTTGACGCTCATGGTGATCTCGGCGATGTTCCTGCCGCCCTTCTGCTGCTTGAAGCGGACGATCGCCTCGGGCTCCTGGGTGAAATAGCGCTCCAGCTTGCCGAGCTTTTTTTCCGTCCTGGCCTTCAGGCTGTCCGAGACCACATCCTTGCCGGAATAGACAAACTTCATTTTCATCGCTCCTTTATATCCAAGTGACGTTCGCATCGCGCCCGCGGGCGCGCGTCCCAATAACGCCTGTCTGTATTATTCCACGTCCGCCCTGTCTTTTCCTGCTTGTTTTGAGAAAATATTTATTTTTTGTGAAATTATAACACGCCTTTATGTCTTGCCCGCGCGGGGCTTATTGCCGCGGGGCTTGCGGGCGGTCTTTTTGCGATAGGGCTCCTTGGCGAACACCACGTCCCGGGGCGCGGCCTTGGCGGCGTCCACCAGGAATACGGAGAACCTGCGGATGCCGGACATGAAGCGCTCGCTCTTGCGCCGGCGCTCGTCGGCGTCCTGCTGGGCGGCCATGTCGGACAGGAACTTTTCCCACTTGCCGGTGGTGACCGCGGAGGCGATCTGCTCCGGCACCACGTCGATGAGCTGCCGCCCCTTCTCGGTGGACACGATGGTCTTGCCGCGCCGACGGGCGTAGCCCACCTGGATCAGCCGCTCGATGGTGGCGGCGCGGGTGGCGGGGGTGCCGAGGCCGGAGGACTTCATCTGCTCCCGCAGCGCCTCGTCCTCGATGTCCCGCCCGGCGTTCTCCATCAGGTTCAGCAGCGAGGCGTCGGTGTGGGGCGCGGGGGGCTTGGTCTTGCAGGCCTTGACGGACGCCTTCTCGACCTTCCGCGCGTCGCCCTCGCTGAGGACCGGCAGCGGCGGCTCCCGGTCCTCGCCCTTGTCGGGCTTGTCGTCCCGGTACAGCGCCCGCCAGCCCTCGACCATCGGCATCGCGCCGGTGGACTTGAACAGCTCCCCGTCCACCCGGGTCATCACCCGCGCCGATTCGTATTCGTAGAACGGGTAGTGGGCCGCGATCAGCCGCCGGGCGATCATGTCGTAAAGCCGGCGCTCGTCCGCGGACAGCCTGCCCAGGTCGGCGGCCTTGTCCGTGGGCACGATGGCGTGGTGGTCGGAGACCTTGGAATCGTCGTAGAAGCGCTTCCACTTCATGTTCAGGTCCATCTCGGGGGCTGCGACGTACTCCGCGTAGGGCGAGGGCAGCTTCTTCAGCGTGGCCGCGATCTTCGGCTTCATGTCGTCGGGCAGGTAGCGGCTGTCCGTGCGCGGGTAGGTGACCAGCTTGTGGGTCTCGTACAGCGCCTGGGCCAGCTTGAGCGTCTTGTCCGCGGAGAAGCCCAGCTTGCGGTTGGCCTCCCGCTGGAGCGAGGTCAGGTCGTAGAGCTGGGGCGGCGGGGTGCGCTTGTGCTCCCGGACGCTCTCGGTCACCACGGCCTGCCGCCCGGTCACGGCCTTGCGGATGGCCTGGGCCCTCTCCGGGTCCGTGCAGCGGGTCTGCTTGGTCTCCGGGTCCACCCAAAGCCCCTCGTAGTCGCCGAAGTCGGCGCGTATCTCCCAGTAGTCCTGGGGGACGAAGCTCTCGATCTCCCGGTCGCGCTTGACGATGATGTTCAGCGTGGGCGTCTGCACCCGGCCGATGGACAGCAGCGCGTCGTATCGAAGCGAGAACGCGCGGCTGGCGTTCATGCCCACCAGCCAGTCCGCCTCCGACCGACAGCGGGCGCTCTCGTAGAGCGCGTCATAATCATAGGAAGGTTTCAGGTTCTCGAATCCCTGCCGGATGGCCGCGTCGGTCATCGACGAGATCCAAAGCCGCTCCACCGGCTTGCGGCAGCCCGCCATGCGGTAGATGTAGCGGAAGATCAGCTCGCCCTCCCGGGCCGCGTCCGTGGCGCAGATCAGCGAATCCACCTCCGGGCTGTTCATCCAGCCCTTCACCGTGGCGAACTGGGCCTTGGTCTTGGGCAGCACCTTCAATGGGATGGCCTCCGGCAGCATCGGGAGCTGCGCCATGTTCCACTTCGCCCAGGCCGGGTCCGTCTCGCCCGGGTCCGCCAGCGCCACCAGGTGGCCGATGGCCCAGGTCACCACGTAGGCGTCGCTGAACAGGAAGCCCTCGCCCCTGCCCTTCACGCCCAGCACCCGGGCGATGTCCCGGGCCACCGAGGGCTTCTCCGCCACGATCAGCTTCTTCGACATCTCTATACCACTTCCCGTCATTCAACGGGCATTATTATAGCATTTTCCGGGGGAAGGTTCAAGTGTGCGACGAAAACGGACCGAAGTCGGTTTTTCGCTGCCATAATCGACCGGGGTCTGGCATATTGAGGTCATGAAATTGTTGGGCGGGCGTCTTGATGCGGGATGCAATCGGGCACCGTAGGGGTGCTGCTACTGCGCCTCGTTATGAGGCACCAGGCATCAGGCACCAGGCACCAGTTCAATACCTGCTGCCGCGAAGGCGTAGGGGCGCTGCCCTCAGCCCCCGCAAATTCCCGATAAAATAAAACAGCCGCCACTCTGGCAAGCGACGGAAGTTCTGGGTAAAACCGAGGTTTCTTGAATGTTGAGGAGCAACCGCGTGCGTGGTTTGCCCTCCGCTATTATTATACGGCATCCCGCCGCCTCTGTCAAGCTGGAAAAGAATCCTACAATTATATGAATACTGCCGCACAAACTTGACTTTGTACCTGCTAATAATGTAAAATAATACCATCCGAGGGACGCCGCGAGGCGGCCCGAGGGGAGAAGGGCGAACACAAACGCGCAGGCGGTTGCTCCATCATCTCCGAAAGGGGGTGTTGGTGATGCGTATCACGTTCCATATTGGAAAGTATACGATTACAATTATCATTTGTGAGCGCAAAGAGCGTAAACAAAGCGACCGCCACTCCCACAAGTGACGGTCGTTTGCGTAGTCGCGAGACTACAAAAACTGACTAACATTTGAGGAGCAACCGCGTGCGTGGTTTGCCCTTCGCTATTATTATACGGCATCCGGCCGCTTTTGTCAAGCTGGAAAAGAATCCTACAAATATATGAATCCTGCCGCACAAACTTGACTTTGTACCTGCCGATAATGTACAATAATACCATCCGAGGGACGCCGCGAGGCGGCCCGAGGGGAGAAGGGCGAACACAAACGCGCAGGCGGTTGCTCCATCATCTCCGAGAGGGGGTGCTGGAAATGCGTATCACATTCCATGTTGGAAAGTATACGGTTACCATTATAATTTGCGAACGGAAACGTTAGTAAACAAAGCAGCCGCCACTCCGACAAGTGACGGCTGTTTGCGTAGCTGAAAAGCTACAAAAAAAGCCTCATTTGAGGAGCAACCGCGTGCGTGGTTTGCCCTTCGCTATTATTATACGGCAAAAGCGCCCGCTTGTCAAGCGCCGGGCCGATCTTCTGCGCGGGCGAGGAAAATGTTGAAATCGTATCGCGGCGCATACCGAAATAATGGTTCATAAGTGGGAAAGTGGGACCGACGGAGCGCACGACGCGCCGATTTAACACCCTGTGGACGAATTGTGGCGGCGTCATAGTTGCGAAACAAGTCTGCCGGTGTTTCGCCCACAAGCGGCCTATTTTGACCCAAAATCGCCACGAAACGGGGGTTTGTGCGGATTTTTGTCATAATTTCACAAATTTCTTCACAACTTCGCCATAAGAAAAATAACATTTGAAGTATCGGCACGGTATTGACTAACGCGGCCCGTTTGATGTATAATGATACTGCAATTAATTCCCAGCGAACAACACGCTTGGAATAATATTGAAGGAGGATTGCACTATGAATTTGCGTAAGTTGTTGTGTGGATTGCTGGCCCTGTGCCTGCTGCTGACCATGGCTCCCGTCGCTCTGATGGAAGGCCTGGAAGCGCCGGTCGGCGAGGTCGAGATCGAGATCGGCGAGGCTGCCCCCGTTGAGCTCGAGGCTGATGTCATCGAGGCTGAGGATTACCTGGCGGCTACTGCTGTTACCATCGTGAATGAGGATGGCAAGGCTGCTCCCACCAGCGCGGATGTGAAGGATGGCACCATCACCCTGATGGCCACTCTGACCCCCGCTACTGCTGAAGATCAGTATGTGCTGTGGAAGACCAGCAATGCAGCCGTCGCGGCCATCGATGGTGAGGATGCAAAGGGCGGCCCCAATGTGCCTATCACCATCACCCTGAAGAAGAAGGGCACCGCGAAGATCACCGCCACCGTGCCCTCTGGTAAGTCTGCTACCCTGAAGCTGAAGGTGACTGACGAGTATGCGCCCACCAGCGTGTCTCTGAGCTCCGCGACCAAGTCCGTTGGCATTGGCGAGGAACTGGAAATCAACGCTACCATCAATAATGTGTACTATCGTAAGTACGCTGGCGACCTGACCTGGACCATCGACAAGAAGAGCATCCTGACCTTCGACGATGGCACCGTTAAGACTGTCACCACCGAGGATGACGTCGAGAAGGGCAAGGAGCCCGTTAAGGTTGTTGGTGTTGCTGAAGGTAAGGCCAAGGTCACCGCTACCACCCGTAACGGCAAGAAGGCTTCCGTCACCATCACTGTTACCGATCCTGCGAAGCCCGATTCCATGCAGCTGGTCGATGTTGAGTCCAAGTTCTCTGCCAAGTTCGGCGCGGGCAAGACCGAGACCATGGAGCTCTATGATGAGGCAGAGTCTACTCCCGAAGAGCCCGTGAAGGTCAGTGGCCTGGTTGTGGGCGTCGATCTCTACAAGGGCACCGGCAAGAACGCTACCAAGATCGAGTATGACGAGGACGATGCTGGCATCTACGCTCAGTATGCGGGCATCACCTGGAAGTCCAGCAAGACCAGCGTTGCTACCGTTTCTCGTGACCCCGATAACCCCGGCAAGGCTTTCATCGATCTGAAGGGCACCGGCTCCGCCAAGATCACTGCCAAGTCCAAGGATGGCAAGAAGTCCGTTTCCTTCACCATCAAGGTTGTCAACTCTCACGCGGTTGAGAAGGTGTATCTGTTCACCAAGACCTTCACCAAGGTCAAGGTCGGCGAAACCGTCGATCTGAGCGAGAACTACGTGCTGATCAGCAAGAGCGGCGAGCCCTATGCCACTGCTAAGCTGACTGCCCATCATCCGTCCATGGTCGAAGTTGATGGCGATGCGTTTACCGCTACCCCCACCAAGAAGGGCACCATCAAGCTCGACATCGAAGCTGGCGGCAAGAAGGCCACTGTGACCATCAAGGCCATCAACTAATTAGGTTACATCCCATATCCCCTGCGAAAGCAGGGGATTTTTTTGCGTATAAGCGCGTTGTGAGTGCCCCGACAAAGCCCCGGCGATAGCGCTGACCCCGCGGATTCGCGTGAATCCGTTTTGGAAGAGAAAAGGGGTCCGGGGAAAATGGGAAACACTTTTCTGAAAAGGTTTCCCTTTGCCCCGGTGGGGAGGGTCAACCGAAATCCATATCCGCCAAATTGTTTTCTTGATTCGTTTGGCAGAGGATGTTATAATGAAGGGGAAAGAGAGGTGTCGAGCATGTCCATGACGGCGGCGGATTTGAATAGGGGGGACGCGCTGGATGACTTCTATCAACCCTTGACAGAAGCACAACTGATCGAACGGGTAGATACAGCTTTAGAACATGTGAGGAATGGACAAAAGAATGATTCAGAAATCATGGAAGCTGATTTGATCGCGGAATTGGGGATTTGAGGATTTGGGACCTCATCCGACCTCGCTGCGCTCGGCCACCTTCCCCAAAGGGGAAGGCTGACCTCATCCGACCTCGCTACGCTCGGCCACCTTCCCCTGAAGGGGAAGGCATGGGGACGACCTCTCCGCCGACTTCGTCGGCACCTCCCCTGGGAGGGGAGGCAAGGGGGTAAACCGACGCCACCTCTACGAGGATATGGTAGACAGTGAACGGGCGGGCGCTGGGGGCATCGCCCATAACTATAAAAATGGACATCAAGGCGATGTCCATTTTTAGTATGAGCTTTTTATTTAATTATGTTTTTCCCAATACTCATCGATGTATTCCTGGGCTTGCCTCTCGGGAATGTTATACTTAGTAACGATCCTGTGCAGGGCCACATCTTTGGAAAATCCGTAGAACTTACAATCTTCAATGGTGGCTTCTATCCTGCTGATCCGCTGCATGTCCTTAACGTAGGCTTTGACCGCGTATTCCTGATCGAAAAGTGTGATCATGATGTCGATGACCTCCTTTTTTCGGGTGTCGAGATATTCCTTCAACACATCTTCATCCTGGCAAATGCGGATGGTCTCCTCCACGGCCAGGCGGTTGCGGCCATACAGCTTGATCTGGGCGTCCAGAACGTGGCTGAAAATGATGTACTGGCCGATGATGTCGCTCTTGTTCTCCGTGTGGATGACCTTGACGATCAGATCGAGGTTCGCGTTGGGATTCTGCCAAAAGGCGTCCCGCATGGAGATCGTATCGCTCTCGAAGTGGCGCTGGCCAGTGTAGATCACGTAGAACTCCGGCTCGGGCAGGGGCAGACGCTTCACGGAATGGATACTGTATTCCCGCTCGGTCAGGTAGTCCTGATAGGTCGCGGCCATGTAGAGCAGCACCCGAAGCAGGATGTTGACCGACTATGTGGACTGCGCTTCCACGAAGATGATGAGCTTGTCTCGGACCAGGAGCCCGAGGTCGTTGTAGGGCAGGTTCAGTATGACCGGGTTCAGCGTCACGGGCTTGACATCGTCGACGGTGACGTCGTCCATCTCGGGGTGCAGCGCCTGGAACAACTGATAGCGGTATTCGGGGATGTTGAACAGGTCGATAAACACCGTGTTTTTGGCGTCCCACCGCGCGCTGGGCTTCTCCTGCGAGCTCATGACGCATCGCCTCCCCTCAATAATATTGTACCCGGTTTTTGGACGTATTGCAAGCGCTTTTTTAGCGGGGCGTCCCTTCACAAGCGCACATCCTTGTGTTATAATGAGATAAAGATTAAGTAACAGGGGGCGACGCGCATGCGCAAGACGAAGATCATATGTACCATCGGCCCGGCGAGCGAATCGGCGGAGGTATTGACCGCGATGGCGAAGGCGGGCATGAACGTGGCGCGGATCAACTTTTCCCACGGCACCCACGCGGAGCACGCGCAGAAGATCGAGACCATCGTGCGCGTGCGGGAGGCACTGGACCTGCCCATCGCCATCATGCTGGACACGAAGGGGCCGGAGTACCGCATCAAGACGTTCGCGAACGGGCCCATCCTGTTGAAGGAGGGCGCGCCCTTCACGCTGTGCGTGGACGACGTGCCGGGGGACGAGACGCGGGTGTCGGTGAGCTACGCGGGCCTGGCGGACGACCTGGAGCCGGGCGACCGGGTGCTGCTGGCGAACGGGCTGCTGGCGCTGGACGTGGAGCGCATCGAGGGGCACGACATCCACTGTCGCGTCGCCATCGGCGGCGAGCTGTCCGACCGCAAGAGCATGAGCTTCCCGGGCAAGGTGCTGAACCAGATCTATTTGAGCGAGCAGGACAAGCAGGACCTGCTGTTCGGCGTGGAGCACGGGGTGGACTACGTGGCGTGCTCGTTCGTGTCGCGCAAGCAGGACCTGCTGGACGTGCGGGAATTCATCAACGCCCACGGCGGCAAGAACATCAGCCTCATCGCCAAGATCGAGAACCAGTCCGGCATCGACAATATCGAGGAGATCTGCGAGGCGTGCGAGGGTATCATGATCGGCCGCGGCGACATGGGCGTTGAGATCCCCTATGAGCAGCTCCCCGCCGTGCAAAAGACGCTCATCACCAAGTGCCGCCTGATCGGCAAGCGGGTCATCACCGCCACGGAGATGCTGGAGTCGATGATCCACAACGCCCGGCCCACCCGCGCCGAGATCAGCGATGTGGCCAACGCCGTGTACGACGGCACCAGCGCCGTGATGCTCTCCGGCGAGACCGCCGCGGGGCGCTATCCCGTGGAGTCCGTGGCCGTCATGGCCAAGATCGCCAAGGCCACCGAGGAGAAGATCGACTACGCCGAGCGCTTCCACGACGCGCGGTTCATCACCCACGACACCGTGGACGCCATCTCCCACGCCGTGTGCGGCATGGCCATCGACATCGGCGCAAAGGCCATCGTGGTCTGCTCGCTGTCCGGCAAGACCGCGCGGATGATCTCCCGCTTCCGCGCGCCCGTGGACATCCTCGGCGTTACCACCAGCGAAATGGCCATGCGTAAGCTCGCGCTGTCCTGGGGCGTCGTGCCCGCGCTGTCTGTTGAGTATACCTCCACCGACGTGCTGTTCTACGTGGCGACACAGCTCGCGAGGGAGAAGCTGGGCCTCCAGCCCGGGGACAAGATCGTCATCACCGGCGGCGTCACCAACGGCAAGTCGGGGAATACGAATCTGATAAAGGTGGAAGTGATTTAGGCAGTAGGGAGTAGGGGGGACGACCTCATCCGACCTCGCTGCGCTCGGCCACCTTCCCCTGAAGGGGAAGGCTTTGGAGGGTGTCTCATGCCTTCCCCTTTAGGGGAAGGTGGATCGACCGGTGATTTTGTGGCAAAATCACCGGTCGAGACGGATGAGGTCGTTTTCTTCAAACGAAAGGAGACTTGCTATGCCGACCCCGTTGGACTATGATGGCACGCTCAAACCCAGGGCACAGCAGCTTCGCCGTGAGATGACCCGACAGGAACGCCATTTATGGTACGATTACCTGAAAAGCTGCCCCGTTCAGTTTCGCAGGCAGAAGCAGTTTGGCTATTATATCGTAGACTTCTACTGTGCCGCGTTGAAATTGGTCGTGGAGATCGACGGCAGCCAGCACTACGACCCGGAGGAACGGCAGAGGGACGAAGCAAGGACGGCATATCTGAACGACTTGGGATTGAGGGTCATGCGATTCAGCAATTACGATGTCGACAGGCATTTTGATAGTGTGTGCGGGGCGATCGACAGGGAAGTGCGGGGGGAGTGAGGTCATCCGTCGCGGGTTGAGGTGTTTATGTGGATGGGGGCTGACCTCATCCGCCCCCTGCGGGGGCACCTTCCTCTGAGGGGGAAGGCTACCTCATCCGTCACGGCTGCGCCGTGCCACCTTCCCCTGAAGGGGAAGGCTACCTCATCCGTCAGCGCCTACGGCGCTGCCACCTTCCCCTAAAGGGGAAGGCTACCTCATCCGTCAGCGCCTGCGGCGCTGCCACCTTCCCCTGAAGGGGAAGGCTACC
>JAFUWR010000001.1 GCA_017471125.1 Clostridia bacterium
CAGCAGGACGATGTCGTCCCGCGCCTTCAGCCAGTCCGCCAGCGCCTCAATCGTCACTCGGTTCGCCATGGGGCTGATTCTCCTTCAAAAGCTGGTTGATGTGGGCGGCGTACTCGATGTTGGTGTCCAGCTCGAACTGGAGCTCCGGCACGTAGCGCAGGTCCACGTTTCGGCCAAGCTCCCGCCGGATGAACCCGGACGCCTTTTTCAGCGCCGCCATCATCTCCTTGCGGCGCTCCTCCTCCAGGATGCTGACGCGGACCTTGCAGTAGCGCAGGTCACGGGTCACCTCGCAGCGCACGATGGACCAGGTGCCGCCCACCCGCGGGTCGTTCACCTCGTCGCGGATGATGCGGTCGATGGCCTTGTGGCACTCCTGGGAGATGCGGTCGATGCGATCATAGGATGGCATAATTATCCTCCAATATATGAGTTTCCCATACTCAACGCAGCGGGCGTTCCGCTGGGAAACGCCCGCCGATGCGTATTATGCGATTGAGCTATCTTTCGATCTCTTCCATGATGAAGCACTCGATGACATCGCCTTCCTTGACATCGTTGTACTTCTCGATGCCGATGCCGCACTCATAGCCGCTGGCGACCTCCTTGGCGTCGTCCTTGAAGCGCTTGAGGGAGTCGATCTTGCCCTCGTGGATGACGATGTTGTCGCGCAGCAGGCGGATCTGGGCGTTGCGGGCGATCTTGCCGTCGGTGACGTAGGAACCGGCGATGGTGCCCACGCCGGAGACGCGGAAGGTCTGGCGCACCTGGGCGTGGCCCAGCAGCACCTCGCGGAACTTCGGGGCCAGCATGCCCTTCATGGCGTTCTCCACGTCCTCGATGGCCTGGTAGATGACGCGATAGAGGCGGATGTCGATCTTCTCGCGCTCGGCCATGTCCCTGGCGTTGTTGTCGGGGCGGACGTTGAAGCCGATGATGATGGCGTTGGCCGTGGAGGCCAGCAGGGTGTCGGACTCGTTGATCGCGCCCACCGCGCCGTGGATGCAGCGCACGCGCACCTCGTCGTTGGAGAGCTTCTCCAGGGACTGGCGCACGGCCTCCACGGAGCCCTGCACGTCGGCCTTGATGATGATGTTGAGGTCCTTGATCTCGCCCGCCGAGATCTGGCTGAACAGGTCGTCCAGCGTAGTCTTGGTCTGGGTCTTGATGAGCGCGGCGCGGAGCTTGTCCTTGCGCTCCTCGGCCACCTGGCGGGACAGCTTGTCGTCGTCCACGGCCACGATCTGGTCGCCGGCGTCCGGCACGTCGTTGAAGCCGATGACCTCCACGGGGTCGGAGGGACCGGCGGACTTGACGCGCTCGCCCCGGTCGTTGACCATGGCGCGCACGCGGCCATAGGCCGTGCCCGCGACCACGGCGTCGCCCACGTTCAGGGTGCCGTTCTTCACCAGCACCGTGGCCACGGGGCCGCGGCCCTTGTCCAGCTTGGCCTCGATGATGATGCCGCGGGCCTTGCGGTCCGGGTTGGCGCGGTAGTCCTCGACATCCGCGGTCAGCAGTATGGTCTCCAGCAGGTCGTCCACGCCCTGGCCGGTGACGGCGGAGACGGGCACCATCTCGACGTTGCCGCCCCACTCGGTGGTGACCAGGTCGTACTCGGTGAGCTGCTGCTTGACGTGCTCGGGGTTGGCGGCGGGCTTGTCCATCTTGTTGATGGCGACGATGATCTGCACGCCCGCGGACTTCGCGTGGTTGATGGCCTCGATGGTCTGGGGCATGACGCCGTCGTCCGCGGCCACCACCAGCACGGCGATGTCCGTGGCCTGCGCGCCGCGCAGACGCATGGAGGTGAACGCCTCGTGGCCGGGGGTGTCCAGGAAGGTGATCTTCCGGCCGTCCAAATCGACGGTGTACGCGCCGATGTGCTGGGTGATGCCGCCGGCCTCGCCCGCGGTGACGCGGGTGTTGCGGATGTAGTCCAGCAGCGAGGTCTTGCCGTGGTCGACGTGGCCCATGATGGTGACGACCGGCGGGCGGGACACCAGGTTCTCCTCGGCGTCCTCCACGTCCTCCTTCTCGAGGGCGTCCTCGGCGGTCTCGGCCAGCTTCATCTCCAGCTCCACGCCGAACTCGGTGCAGACCAGCACGGCGGTGTCGTAGTCCAGCTCGTTGTTGATGGTGGCGATGATGCCCAGCATCATGAGCTTCTTGATGATCTCGCCCGCGGGCTTGCCGATGCGCTCGGACAGGTCGCGCACGGTGATGGTCTCGGCGGTCATGTACGCCTTCTCGATCTTCACCTGCTCGATGTGCGCCTTGGGCTGCGCGGCCTTGCGCTTCTTGCGGTTCCGGACGAAATCCTCGTCATAGCTGGTGAGGTTCGACGCGCCGCCGCGCTGCTTCTGGGCGGTGCGGCCGGAATTGCGGCTGCGCTCCGGGTCGTTCTGCCGGACGTACTGCTTCTTGTTGGGATCGTAGTTGGAGACGCGCTCCTTCTCCACGGAGGGGGCGAGGTCGGGACCCTTGCGTCCGCCGAAGCCGCCGCGATTGCCGCCGAAGCCGCCCGCGGGACGCTAGCCGCCGGGACCGCCCGCCGG
>JAFUWR010000060.1 GCA_017471125.1 Clostridia bacterium
CTCCCCGCGCAAAGTCAAGGGCCTCAGTGCCGTGGAGGCGGATGAGAAGGCGCGCATGCTGCTGGGCCGCGTAGGCCTGCTGGACAAGTGGGACGAGTATCCAAGCCGCCTTTCCGGCGGCCAGAAGCAGCGCGTCGCCATCGTGCGGGCGCTGGCCATGGACCCCATCATGATGCTGTTCGACGAGCCCACCAGCGCCCTGGACCCCGAGATGGTCGGCGAGGTGCTGGACGTGATGAAGGCGCTGGCCGCCGAGGGCATGACCATGCTGGTGGTCACCCACGAGATGCGCTTCGCCCGGCAGGTGGCGAACTACGTGCTGTTCATCGACGACGGGCAGATCGTCGAGGCCGGACCGCCCGAGCAGATCTTCGAGCATCCGCAGATGGATCGCACGAAGGACTTTTTAAGCAAGGTATTGTGACGGAGGTTCATAAAAAATGCTGACCACTCCATTGGAATCCCTGAAAAGATACGTGGACCAGCCCAGCGGCACCTTCGATAAGGAGGATGTCGCGAAGGTCGCCGGGATGTTCGCGGAGGACTTCGAGAGCCTGGGCTTTTCGGTCAAGCTGATCGAGGGGCAAAAATTCGGCCCCAAGGTGCTGGCGACGCTGGGCACGGGCGATAAGCAGCTCATGCTCATGGGCCACATGGACACCGTGTTCCCCCGGGACGTGTACGTGCCCTACAAGGATCTGGGCGGCGGCCGCGCCATGGGGTCGGGCATCATAGACATGAAGGGCGGCGTCGTGGTGATGCTGTACGCGCTCAGGGAAGCGCTGCCGAAGCTCGACCTCGATAAAGTCAGGCTGACCGTGCTGCTGAACCCCGACGAGGAGATCGGCTCCCCGGAGAGCCACGACCTGATCCTCGAGACCGCGAGCCGTTCCGCCGCGGCGCTCAGCTTCGAGCCCAGCGGCATCGACGGGCGCTTCACCTGCGCGCGCAAGGGCGTCACGTCGGTGGAGGTGCGCTGCGAGGGCATCCCCGGCCACGCGGGCGCAAAATATAAGGAGTGCGCCAGCGCCATACAGGCCCTGTGCGCCCACATCACCAAGCTGTACACGCTGCGGGACGACAGCCGGGACATCAGCTTCAACGCGGGCCTCATCACCGGCGGCACCGCCGAGAACGTGGTCGCGCCCACGGCCAAGGCCAACTGCGAGTTCCGCTACTTCAACGAGGCCTACAAGCCCGAGCTGATGGAGCGCATCGCGGCCATCTGCGCGGAGGTGCCGGTGCCCGGGGTCACGACCGCCATCGAATTCGGCGCGAGCCACCCGGCCATCGACCTGAACGAAAAGAGCCAGGCCCTGCTGGACAAGGCCCTCGCCATCTGTGCTCGGCAGGGCATCGCCCGCCACCACGAACGCACCGGCGGCGCGGGCGACATCTCCATCGCCGGGCAGGCGGGCATCGGCGTGCTGGACGGCCTGGGCCTGTCCGGGGACAAGATGCACACCGTAGAGGAGTGGGCGTACCTCGACAGCCTGCCGGAGCAGATCGCGCTGGCCGCGGCGCTGATCGAGGAGGTCTCTGCGACGCTATAACGACATAAGTTCCCATACGGATGCTTTTGACCAGCGTAGGGGCGCCGTTGCGGCGCCCGCCTGAGTACATATCGCAGCGTTGTACCCGGCGGGCGGCGCAACGCCGCCCCTACATCCGTATGCGTATCGAAAGAAAGGTGTAAATATGAAACGTACACAAGCTCTGTCGGTCTTTCGAGCCTACGCCGACGGCTACGACGCCAGCGACATCAAGATCGCGGCGAAGATCGCCCACACCTACCGCGTGGCGGCGAACGCGGAGCGCATCGGAAAAAGCCTCGGCATGAGCGCCGCGGCCGTGGACCTGGCCTGGTTCCTGGGCCTGCTGCACGACATCGGCCGCTTCGAGCAGGTGCGGCGCTACGGCACGTTCGTCGACGGCGTGTCGGTGGATCACGCGGCGCTGGGCGCGGACATCCTGTTTTTAGACGGCCTCATCGACCGCTTCCCCACGGACGGCCTGCCCGACGGGTGGCGTCCCCTGTTGGAGACCGCCATACGCGCCCACAACCGGCTCACCCTGCCCGACGGGTTGGACGACAGGACCCGCACGTACTGCCAGATCATCCGCGACGCGGACAAGATCGACATCTTCCGGGTGGTCAACGAGCTGACCTTCGACGAGCGCGTGGGCACGGGCCGCGACCGGTTCGTGGACGCCGACGCCGCCAGCCCCGAAGTGATGGCCTGCGTGTACGGCCACCGCTGCGTGCCCCGGGACGCGCGGCGGTCGGTGTTCGACGGTCACCTGTCCCACGTCTGCATGGCCTTCGAGCTGGTGTACCCGGAGAGCCGCCGGATGGCCGCGGAGCAGGGCTACCTGGCCCGCCTGTTCGACGCGGCGGGCTGGCCCGATGCGGCGGTCGAACAGCTTCGCGCCGCCAAGCGGGAGCTGGAAAACGCCTGGGGCCTTACGATATAGCGCCCTTCTTCGCCGCGGGCAGCGTGACCCGGAACGTCAGCCGCGTCCCGTCGGCGCTCGACGCCTCGATGGTGCCGCCGTGCTTCTCCGCGATGGCCCGGGCCACCGACAGCCCGATGCCGTAGCCGCCGCTGTCCTTGCTGCGGGATTTGTCCGCCCGGTAGAAGCGGTCGAACAGGTGGGCCATGGTCTCCTTGTCCATCGGCGACCGCAGGCCGTTCTCGGTGGTCAGCGTCACGTGTCGGCCCGCGTCCCGGAGCGTCACCGCGATGGCGTCGCCCTCGGGCGCGTACTTCACCGCGTTGTCGCACAGCACCGACACCAGCCGCGCGAGCATCGCCGCGTCGCCCTGGACATGGATGCCCTCCCCCGCCTCGACGGTCAGCGCCTTGCCGCCGAACTCGGCCATGCCCTCGAAGGGCTCCACGGCCTCCCGGACCAGCGCCGACAGGTCCAGCCGGACCATCTCGGGCTGGGCGTCCTCCTCGTCCAGCCGGGACAGGTAGATCAGCTCGTTCACCAGCCCGCGCATGTTCGCCACCTGCTTCTGCGTGCTGCGGACCCACTCGTTCTCCCCCGTCTCCAGCGTCAGCACGTCCATGTTGGCGGAGATGACGGTCAGCGGGGTCTTGAGCTCGTGGCCTGCGTCGGTGATGAACTGCTTCTGCCGCACGGCGTTGTCGATCAGCGGCTGTATGGCCCGCCGACTGAACACCGCCACCAGCAGCCACGCCAGCAGCACGCCGCCCGCGCAGGCCGCCAGCGAGATCAGCGCCAGCTTGCGGGTGGCCGCCAGCTTCGTCTCGCAGTTCAGGAACACGGCGCGGCTGCCGTTCTCGTCCTCCGCGACGGTGTAGAGGTAGCCGTCCAAAAAGCCGCTGGCGCGGCCGCTATCAAGCGCCCGCTTCGCCACGGACATCAGCTCCTCCCCGGAATAATCCGCCACCCGCGAGGTGTCCCACAGCATCAGCTCGCCGTCCTGGGCGCAGGTCACCGAGAAGAAACGCGACTCGTCCAGCCGGTTCTGGAAGCCCCGGGAGCGCTTGCCCCGCATGCCGTAGCCCCGGCCGTCGCCCTGCGCCAGGTACGAGAGCGTCTCGGTGAGCTCGGCCCGGGTGTTCAGCCAGTTGGCCCCGTTGATGACCAGCGCCACCAGCACCATCGCAAGCGCCAGCACCGACAGCGCGATGCGGATGAACCGCCGCCTTATCCTGCGTATCATCGACGCTTCCCCGCCCTATTTGTCATTATATTGAAGCGAATAGCCCACGCCGCGGGTGGCCTTGATCTCCACCTTCGACCGAAGC
>JAFUWR010000061.1 GCA_017471125.1 Clostridia bacterium
GCGGAGCTGCCGGAGGCGCTCATCGAGGCGGTGAAGGCGTTCGCGGAGGCGGCGGGGGAATTGCAGAGCGCCGAGCCGGAGGTGCGGGACTTCATTTTCGAGGCCCAGTGGTTCGTGAATGTGTCCAAGCGCTTCGACACGGACAGCTACCGTGTGCTGACCCTGCCGCGGGAGGGCTTCCTGACCGTGCGGCTGTGGTGCTACGACCCGTCGAAGCACCTGCGGCGGGCCTTCGACCGGGTGGGTGGCGCGGCGCTGTTCTCGGCCACCCTCGCGCCCATGTACTTCTACGCGAGCCAACTGGGCGTGGACGGCGACGACGACGAGGCGCTGACGCTGGAATCCCCCTTTTCCCGGGAAAACCTCGGGGTGTTCAGGCTGTCCGTGCCCGTCACCCTCCAGGAGCGGGAGCGCACCCGGCACACCGTGGCCCAGGTCATCCACGCGATGGCGGAGGCGCGGATGGGCAACTACATCGCCTGCTTCCCGTCCTACGCCTACATGACCGCGGTGTTTAAGCACTACCGCATGCTCTACCCCTACGACGACGCCATCTGCCAGCAGCCCCACATGACCGAGGCCCAGCGCATGGGCTTCATCGACCGCTTCGCGCCGGAGCCCCAGCGGAGCCTGGTGGCGTTCATCGTGCTGGGCGGGGTGTTCGCCGAGGGCATCGACCTGCCCGACGACCGGCTGGTGGGCGCGGCCATCGTGTCCACGGGCATGCCGCAGATCAGCTTCGAGCGGGAGCAGCTACGGGAGCTTTTAGACGACGCCGACGACGGCGGCGCGGACGCGGCCTACACCTATCCCGGCCTGCGGCGGGTCTTGCAGGCGGCGGGGCGTGTCATCCGCACGGAGACCGACCAGGGCGTGGTGGTGCTGATGGACGCCCGGTACCGGCAGGAAAAGCTGATGGGGCTGATGCCGCCCCACTGGGACATCGTGGACGTGAAGAAGCTGAGCGCGTTCAGGGAACAGCTTCGGCTGTTCTGGCTGCGGGGGATGGGAGGTGACGGGCTTGAGGATCGCGGGCATCATCGCTGAATACGACCCGTTCCACAATGGGCACGCCTACCACGTGGCCGAGACCCGGCGCGCGACCGGCTGCGACTACGTGGTGGCCTGCGTGGACGGCCACTTCACCCAGCGGGGCGACGCGGCCATGTTCTCCCGGTGGGACCGGGCGCGGATGGCGCTGGCCTGCGGGGTGGACGCGGTGTTCGAGCTGCCGACGCTGTTCGCCGTGCGCACCGCCGACGCCTTCGCCCGGGGCGGGGTGCACATCCTCGGGGGACTGGGTATAGACTGCCTGTCCTTCGGCTGTGAGACGGACGACGTCGAGGTCATCCGCCGCCTGGCGGCTGTGATGGATCAGGAACCGACTTCGGTCTCTTTTGCGATACAGGCGGCGCTGGATCGGGGCGAGGCCCACGCCCGCGCCCGGGGCGACGCCGTGGCGGACCACCTGGGATTGCCGCGGGCGCTGGTCAACAGCCCGAACCTGATACTGGCGACGGAGTACGTCCGGGCGATACGGTCGGCGGGCTTTCAGATGGAGGCCGTGCCCATATCGCGCCGGGGCGGGTACCACGACGGCGGTCTCAACGAGTACGCCTCGGCCTCGGCCATCCGCGCCGCGATGACGCGCGGTGAAATAGACGCTGCCCTGGCCTGCCTGCCCGAAGGGGCGCGGCCCTGCGCCGTGCCCGAGCGGACGCACCCCATGGACGATATATTATTGTATCGCCTGCGGCAGATGTCCCTCGGGGAGTTGGCCAGCCTGCCGGACATGGTCGAGGGGCTGGAGCACCGGCTTTACCGGCTGTGCCGGGAGGCGGGCACCCGGGAGGAACTGCTGGAAGCCCTCAAGTGCAAGCGCTACACCCGGGCGCGGCTGAGCCGCCTGCTGACCCACGCGCTGCTGGGGCTGGATAAGCGCTTTACGGAGGCCCACCCCGTCCCGACCTACGCCCGGCTGATCGGCCTGCGGCGCGGCGCGGAGGGGCTGATGGGGGAGCTTACGCGCCGTTCGACGCTGCCCATCGTTTCGTCGCCCGCAAACCTGCGGGACGATGCCATCTTCCAATTGGAATGTCACGCGACCGACGTCTGGGCGCTGCTGCACGACGAAACAAACCGACGTCGGTTTGGTCGTGAGCTGACGGAAAAGTTCATACGGGTATAAAAACCGCCCGCGGGCCGAAGCCCACGGGCGATCAATTTGTCTTATTCCTCTGTCTCCTCCGGGGCGGGCTCCTCCGCGGCGGGGAGCGCCTCGGCGGGGGCCTCCGCATCCTCGGCGAAGGTGGTCTCGATGGCCTTCTCGGCGGGGGCGTTCATGAAGGACAGGAACTCGTTCTTGTCGATCTTCTCCTTTTCGATCAGCAGCTTCGCCAGCCCGTGGAGCTGGTCGATGTGCTCGCTCAGTATGGACTTCGCCCGGTCATAGGCCTCCTGGAGCAGCTTGTGCACCTCGCCGTCGATGTCCTCGTTGACCATCTCGGAGAAGCCGGAATTCTGCTGGGAGAAGGACTTGCCCAGGAACACCTCGTGCTCCGTGCCCAGGTACACCGGGCCGAGCTTGGAGCTCATGCCGTACTCGGTGACCATGCTGCGGGCGATCTCGGTGGCCTGCTTGATGTCGGAGGACGCGCCGGTGGTCACGTCGCCGAACACCAGCGCCTCGGCCACCCGGCCGCCCATGGCGCTGGCCATCTGGGCCTTCATGCGGGCGGTGGTGACGTAGTGGAACTCCTCCTGGGGCAGGTACATGGTGTAGCCGCCGGCGGAGCCGCGGGGGATGGTGGTGATCTCGTGCACGTCGTCGCACTCGGGGATGTAGTGGGCGACGATGGCGTGGCCGCCCTCGTGGTAGGCCACCAGCTTGCGGTCCATCTCGGTGACCTTCCGGGACTTCTTCTCCGGGCCCGCCATGACGCGGGTGATGGCCTCCTCGATGGCGCTCATGTCGATCTGCTCGAGGCCCTTGCGGGCGGTCAGCAGCGCCGCCTCGTTCATGACGTTCATCAGGTCCGCGCCGGTGAAGTAGGGCGTCCTGCGGGCGAGCACGGCCAGGTCCACGTCGGGAGCCAGGGGCTTGTTGCGGGAGTGGACCTTCAATATCTCCTCGCGGCCCTTCACATCGGGATAGTTGACGACGATGCGCCGGTCGAACCGGCCGGGGCGCAGCAGCGCCGGGTCGAGGATGTCCGAGCGGTTGGTGGCCGCCATGACGATGACGCCCTCGTTGTTGGTAAAGCCGTCCATCTCCACCAGGAGCTGGTTCAGGGTCTGCTCGCGCTCGTCGTTGCCGCCGATGCGCCCGTCGCGCTTGCCGCCGATGGCGTCCACCTCGTCGATGAACACGATGCAGGGGGCCTTCTCATTGGCCTGCTTGAACAGGTCGCGCACCTTGGCCGCGCCCATGCCCACGAACATCTCCACGAACTCGGAGCCCGAGATGGAGAAGAACGGCACGTTCGCCTCGCCGGCCACGGCCTTCGCCAGCAGCGTCTTGCCCGTGCCGGGAGGGCCGACCAGCAGCGCGCCCTTGGGCATCTTCGCGCCGATGGCCTCGTACTTCTTGGGGTTCTCGAGGAAGTCCACGATCTCAGAGAGGATCTCCTTGGCCTCGTCCTCGCCCGCCACGTCGTCGAACTTGATGCCGCTGGTGGACTTGACGTAGACCTTCGCGTTGGACTTGCCCATGCCGAACATCATGCTGCCTGCGCCACCGCCGGCGTTCTCCATCAGCTTCTTGCTGAAATACTGGCCGACGCCGATGATGAGCACCATCGGCAGCACCCACGACAGCAGTATGGACAGAAGCGGGCTCATCTGCTCCACGATCTGGCTCTCGAACCTCGCGCCGCTTTGATACAGCCGCTCGGTCAGGTCCGGGTCGTTCACCAGGCCCGTCTTGTAGAAATTGCCGTCCGTGGACTTGAAGATGATCTTGTTGTCCTCGATCATGACCTCGGCGATCTTCTTGTCCTCGGTCATCTTCATGAACTCGCTGTAATCGATCTCCTGAACGCCCGGATTCGTCAGAAACGGCATCACCAGCGCGTTGAACAGGATAAGCGCCAGCAGGACGATGGCGTAGTAAAACATCAGCGGTTTTCTGGGTCGCTTTACTTCATTCATTTGATTCCCTCCTTGGGATGGTCGCGTCGTGCCCTCAACGTTCCCCTAATATACATTATAAATGTAAACTCACCATCAATTCAATAGTCAAGGATAGTCAATTTTCTCTGTGTTGGTATATTTCACCGCTTAAAAGGCATGCTAAACACGGAAAGAGTGAAGAGTGGAGAGTTAAGAGTGAAGTTTTGGTTCAGATCCTTTCGGATCTGTTCTACTCAACTGCTCTTGCCGCTATGTTCGCACATACGGCGGACGTCGATATCTCCACTCTCCACTCTAAACTCTTCACTCTAAAAAAGGAGCGTGCAGCATGAACCCATTTGAATTAAAGCCCGCGAAGCTGGAGAGCCTGCTGATGGACTGGCAGGAGATGTCGCCCATCCCCTACGACAGCAAGACGGTGGACCCGTACACCAAGACGCGCATCATCCTGATGAACGGCACGGAATTCGAGGCGGTGTGGTTCTCGCACCAATTCACGCGGCACTGCGCGGACAACGACCTGCGGCGGACGCTTGCGCTGATGCGCCGCCAGGAGCAGCAGCAGCAGAAGCTGATCGGGGCGCTGAAGCCGCTGGACGAGGACATACTGGTCCACACCATCTCCTATGAGCAGCTGGCCATCGACCTGACCGCCGCGCTGGCCAAGCGCGAGGAGAACCCCTACGTGAAGGAGGCGCTGGACTTCGCGCTCCTTGAGGACTTCGACCACCTGTACCGCTACGCGGACCTGATGAGCTTCGACAGCCACATGCACGCGGAGGACCTGGTGGGGCGCTACACCGAGATCATGCCCGGCCGGCCCACCATCGCTCACCACCGCCACCCCTACGACAGCGTGAAGTACCCGGTGCTGTACGAGTCCGCGTCGCCGGTGACGAAGCTGTGCTCGTCCATCATCACCGCCGCCGAGCAGCAGACCATGAATTATTATATGAATGTGGCCCCCTTCTACCCGAAGGAGTACGGCCGCAGGCTGTACCGGGAGATCGGCATGGTGGAGGAGCAGCACGTCACCCACTACGGCAGCCTCATCGACCCGAACCCCACGTGGCTGGAGTGCCTGCTGAACCACCAGTACGCGGAGTGCTACCTGTACTGGTCGGCCATGGAGACCGAATCGGACAATTATATCCGGGAGATCTGGAGCCGCCTGTTCGACATGGAGGTCGCCCACCTGCACGCCGCCGCCGAGCTGCTGCTGGCCTACGAGGGCCGCGCCTGGCAGCAGGTCATGCCCGACGGCACCTTCCCCGCGCCGCTGAAGCTGGAGAGCAACATCGACTACGTGCGCGACGTGCTCAAGCACACCGTGAACCTCACCGCCGACCGGGAGAGCTGGACGCCCGTGGACGCCCTCGCCGACGACGCCGACTTCTTCCGCTACCAGGCCCAGGTCAACATGAACGACGAGACCGTCCAGAGCCACGACATCGTCGAGCGCCTGATCGAGCGGGAGGGCCGGGACTACCGCTTCGAGACCGCGGAGAACCCCGTCAAGGCCCTGCGGGACCGCAAGCATGACAACACCGCGGTGGGCCGGGAGAGCGCCGTGTTGGCCAGCCAACGATAAATGATTGTCGGCGTGTTCCTTCAGAACCCGCCGACCCGGAAAACGTTCCGTTTTCCTAATCATATACAAATCGCCTGCTCGCGAAACGCGAACAGGCGATCTCATTACGGGCGGATCTTCGTCATCAACCGGCTCAATCGCCCCGTGCCGTTCATCTGCCGGGCCTCCCGCAGGGCGGCGGCGTACTTGACGCACTGGGGATTCTGGTGGGCGGCGACGGACAGGTAGATGAGCGCCTTCTCCAGCTCGCTCTGGCGCATCAGCACCCAGCCGAACAGGTAGTTCCACTCGGCGCAGCGGGTGTTCAGGCCCATCAGCTTCTTCCGGGCGGAGTTGTAGAGCCCCTCGTCCGCCAGCTGCTGCGCCTGCCGAAGCCCCTCGTCGTCCCCTTCGACGCCGGTGCGGGCGTTGGTCAGGCCGTCCAGGCACGCGCGGTAGGCCGCGTTGATGTTCGCCATCTTCTCGTTGGCCCAATCCCGCTCCGGCCCCGCCATGAAGCGGTCCGGGTGCCAGCGCCGCGCCATCAGCCGGTAGGCCGCCCGGATCTCCTCCCGGGTCGCCGTGGGCGCGACGTTCAATATCTCATAGGCATTCAAGGCGTTCACCTCGTTGACTATCTTATGTTGACGTTCGTATGATTATCCCCTTTGGATACGCACATTGTAGCACCCCCGTATTTTTTCTGTCAAGATTGCTTCGATTAACACATCGGCGCTGTGGAGTTAAATAAATGGGGCCTCGCGCCGTAAATTCATGTCATATTTGTTCAAAAATTGTTACAATCCAAAAATTTTTGTCATAATTCTGAAATTTTTGTCGATTTGCTGTTTACATTTTGCCGGATATGCGGTATAATAGACGTGAATATACGAGGTATTGACCCTTTGACGGGAAGTGATTTCATGAGAGAATACAGCGATGCGCAGCGCCAGCCC
>JAFUWR010000062.1 GCA_017471125.1 Clostridia bacterium
ACGTCGAATTATCTGCTTCATGTCTTCTCACCTCATGCGTTATATTCGACGTCTACTCACCGTTTTCCTTTTGGTTCTATTCGACTAACTGCATATTTCCTCGTTTTTTTCGGGGTTTATGCTTTTAGAAACACACTCTAGTTGGTACATAGCATAAATAATCAGAGTAGTTACCAAAAATATCTGTATACTTGTTTAATGAAAAGCCATTATTCAATAAAGCCATTACAGTAAACTCATATTTGGGTCTGTTCGCTATATGTAAATACTGTAATAAATTGCTTTCTCTATACGGATAGGGTTGGTGGATAATACCTTTCTGCAAGGTGAAAGGATTGATTTTCAAAAACTCCGCCAGCAGAATCGAAAATTCGGCATTTGAAATAGAAAACATTGAGTTTGACCCTGTTGGACGTTCCAAAGCCCAAGTCCAGATTTTTCCTTCATTACGAAGATCATTAATATCATCTAAGCCTAACGGGTTTTGAAAAGTATATCTTGACCACCTTATTCTGCATCGAAAAGGATATAACCTATCTTCCCATACTGGTAGTTCTTCGTAGAATGGTTCTCCTTCAACTTGCCAAACACCGCATAAACGTTTTGTCTTGATAATATATAATAAAACAAAATCGTCCTCTTTAATGCCAGATAATCGTGATAATAATCCATCAAAGATATTGTCATGCTGACGACCCTCACTGGCTTCAGGAAGCGCAACAATTCCTTTTTCAACGCAAATCTTATAGTTTTCTTCTGAAACTGTAAATATATGAGCAGCCATAAAACCCTCCATATACAGTATCGACCGTGATTTATGCCGGATTGATCGTATTCCTGTGACGACTTGGATTCACTCTTCTAAACATAATCGCTCTCTCCGGCGTTGTTTCCGGGCAATCTTCATCGAATGTGATCTTCATCTTTCTCGCGTTATCCAACTCCTTTAACTCCTCCTTGTTGAAAGCCAATTCTTCCATTTGCTTCTTTGAAAGACTATTCATATTTACCATAATAGAGCCCCCTTTCAAAGTTAGTCGCCATCCTTGCGGAGATCAGTCGAGTTGCTTCTACAGTTCGACCATCGTTTCTTGTGTACCTGCGCTCCGTGTACACCACGAACAGTATGTCGTTGACCTTATCAGAACTCTGGTATATATTGCCGATGACGGTACTGTTCCCATATACCAAACTGCCGGCAGATGTATCACCGATGGTATCATATCGATCTTCTTCGACGCTGTTTTCCTCGTCATAGAGCTCTATTCGATCATAGTCAAAGAATACACGGGCGGCGCTGCGAAAAGAGATGCCGTGTTTTTTGATGTTGGTCTGGTTCTTTGCTTCATCATATTCAAACTCCATCCCGCCAAGGGAAAAACGGATCGTCCCGTCTGCATCCATCGGTATTCTCCCGTACGCTCATTTCTTTACGCTTTCATCATAGCACAAAGAATAGCAATAGTCAATAATATGTAAGTGCTTCACTAACTCCCACTCAGATAAAAACGCCTCCGAATCGCTCAAACTGCTTTCAAGTCGTGTGCGTAGTTTGCGCGAAAAGAGGCGTTTTATGCGCGAACGGATCGCTGTGCCGGACGTGGAGCACAGCGATCCCGTGGATTTACAGCATGTCGATCTCGGCTTCCGCGGCGCGGAGGATGGCCTCGACATCGGCGCCTACGATGTCCAGGCCCACCGCCTTCACGAACCGCACGTCGGGGATATGGTAATACCCCTGCGCGAGCGCCTCCACGTAGCCATAGCCCAAGGCGTCCGAGAGGATGGGTCCTCCGGCGGTGGTCACATAGAACAGCCTCTTCGCGCGGCACAGGCCCTGGGGGATGCCCTCCGGCGAATACCGGAAGGTCACCCCCACCACGTTGATCTGCTCGAAATACTGCTTGAGCGCGGCAGGAAAGGACAGGTCCCAGTAGGGCGCGGCGATCACGATCTCATCCGCCGCGGCGAACTGACGCGCCAGGTCGAACATGGGGTCGCCGTACTCCGAGGCGGCGAGCAGGCGATCCCGCTTTTCCAGAAACGCCTCGTCCGCCACGGGAAACGTGATCTCATGCGGGCGCACCTCCACGACCTCGCCGTCCAGCCTGGACAGCAGCCGTCGGGCCAGCCTGAACGTCCTGGACTGCTTCCTGACACACGCATTTATGAACAATATCATCGCCACAGCCTCCTTTATCCCTGTGTTTTCCATCGTATCGCGTCTCCTCATCGGGTCGGTCCTGCGGTGCCTAATCCTTGCGCGGCCGCCGCCTGCGCCGGTCCCGTCCGGCCTCCCGATAATAGGCGGCCTTCGCCTCGTACATCGCCGTGTCGGACTCCCGGACCAGCGCCTCCGCGGTCAGCGAATCGTGATCGCACACCAGGGCGTAGCCCGCGGACAGGCTCAGCGTCTTGACCCGCTCCCCGCGCCAGCGCCTGGCCTCCTCGTACATCCAGCCGAGGGCGTCGTCCGCCTCCTCCCGGCTCATGGGCGTCAGCACGACGAACTCGTCCCCGCCGGTGCGGAAGCAGCTTCTGCCCACGCCGATGGCCTTGGTGATGCAGGCCGCCGCGCCGCGGATCAGCTCGTCGCCCGCCTCGTGGCCCAGGCTGTCGTTGACCTGCTTCAAGCCGTTGATGTCGATGGTGAACGCCGCCAGGTCCCTGGGCAGCGCCCCGGCCGCGTCCAGCGTCTTGAGCGTCCGCGAATAGGCGTGGCGGCTGAACAGGCCCGTCAGCGCGTCGGTGTCGAGCTGGAGCTGCTGCTCGGAAACGGTGTCGTCCATCGCGAGCTGCAAGAATTCCGTGTAGTGGATGAACATCAGCGCCGCGCCCAGCGTCAGCGCGATATAGGAGGTGCGGATGTCCGACGGCGTCGCCTCCTGCATGGCGACGCCCACGACCACCAGCAGCATGACGGCGTACAGCGACCAGCGGTTTTGCCGCCGGAAGGCGCGCCCGTAGAGGACGAATTCGATGATCACCAGGCCGATGATCGCGAGACAGACGCCCATGTACAGGCCGTAGAGCGGGCCGTGGGTATAGCGGTGGGCGTCGTCCACGACGATCATCCAGCCCGTGAAGAGGGACACCACCTGGAACACCACGTTGAACGCCAGGATGCCCAGCAGCGCGTTCCGCCAGCGGTTTTTGAGCCGTATCTGGATCACCAGCGCGCCGCCCGCCAGGGGCGTCAGCGTGAAATCCACGGTCTTGGCGCATATGAGCGCCCATTTGGGGATGTCCGTCCGGCCGTTCAACTGGACCCCGGTCCACTCCGCCAGCGCGGAAACGGCGATCAGGGCGTAGGTCAGTTCGAGCAGCCGCTTGTCCGTCTTCGACAGGCGGTCGTTCTCCTGGATCAGTATGCTGAGCACGCCCAGGGCCAGCAGGGACAGGAAGATGATCGAGGTATAGTAGCTGAACATTGATCCTCCATATCGTTTGATGAGATCGCGGTAAGGCGATCAATCGTCGCCCCATAACCATATCGTAATTGTAGGGTCATGTCCCGTGATTGTCAAGGGGGTGTTCCAGAATGTCAAACCCGGAGGCCGGGGGCACGGCGGAGATCGCATCCCCCGCGCCCCCAGCCTCCGGGCCGAGCGGCAACCCTATGATGATACCTGTTTTCGATCATTTCGTTCCCCGAGCCTGCTTCGCCTCCGACACGAAGCACGCCACCAGGCCGTAGGTGATGGTGGGCCGTATCCAGATCTCCGTGAGCAGGTATTCGGTGTACTCGTTGACGGGTTCATGCACGATGTCGTAGTGGTAGAGCGCCGCGATCACCATGTCGATGATGCAGATCATCCACAGGTTGCGCTTGGAGTAGGTCTGCCACTCCTTGCGGGCGTAGAAATAGGTGAGCATCAGGAGCAGCAGCACGGACAGGGTGTGGCACACCAGCTTGATCCAGTAGATGGACAGCGGCGGCGCGAAGAGGATGTCGCGCAGCAGGATCGTGGCGCCCACGCACACGGAGCACCAGTAATTGAACTGCATGGTGGTGATCCTGTATTTGAAGAAGTACATGCCCATCATCACCAGGCAGGCGACGTAGAACACGTTCAGCACCAGCTCGGGCCACGTCTCGCTCAAGCCCAGATGCAACACGCCGTAGATCATCGTCGCCACGGAGACAAGGCCGCCGATGCCGGTGATCGCCACATCTACGATCTCTGATGCCTTCTTGAATCTCACGTTCAGCATGATCTTATACCCTCCAGGGAAAGAAAAAGGTGTTGCCGGTCGCCGTCATCGCATGCGTTCTCCTTGTCAGTTACTCTTTTTTGCCGCCGAACAGCAGGCTCGCGAGCCCGTTCACGATGTTCTCCTTGGCCTTGCTGGCCGTGCCGAAGCCCTCCCTGAAGACATCTTCCATCTGGTCATAGAAGGCATTCAGGCACGCTTCGGAGAACGCCGCCTTGAGAGCCACCTCGCCCTTGTACTTGTTCTCGTCCTCGGCCTTGAATTCCTTATAGCCGTCAGTGACGATCTTGTGCCAGTCCGCCCCCAGCAGCTTGGAGGTGTACGTCTCGTCAAACGTCTCGAGCTTCCAGCAGACCTCCTGGGGGATGTCCATGTAAAACCACTTGAACAGGCTCTTGGTCTCCGCCTGGTACTTTTTCAGCTCGGCGATCTTCTCGTCGTTCAGCGCGTCGATGTCGGCAAAGTAGTCCTCGTACAGGCGCATATACCTCAAATAGACGCTGCGCAGGATGGTCGGCAGCACCTCCGTCTTGGGCGTCTCCTTGTAGACGATCTGCTCGACTCTTTCAGGGGTCAATTCCATCATGGTCATGCTCCTTCCATAATCACAAATGTTGATTTCGCCCGCTTGAACCCGAAATCCCCCGGACCCTCGCCGCGAAGCGGGGATCCGGGGGGGGACAGGCTTTCGGTCGGTCACTTGACCGTCACGGTCAGGGACTTCAGGAGGTTCGTCAGTTCGCCTTCGATCTTCTCGGCGGTGATCTCGTCGATCTTCTCCGAAGCGTTCAGATCCGGGATGTCCAGCTTGTCGATGCGGCTGATCTTGAACGTGGCCGACTGGTCGGACTCGCTGGTGTACAGCTCGCAGACGAGGCTGTCGCCATACTCATAGAAGTCGACGGTGACGGTGGCTTCCTTGCCATCGGCGCTCTCCGCCACCAGCTCGTAGCGGGTCTTGCCGGTCCAGGTCTCGCGCACGGAGGTGCTGATGCCGCCGTTCTGGCCCTTCATGTAGAAGTAGTCCTCGCCGACCTCGGCGCGCATCCACTCCTGGCCCTCGATCTCGGTGACGACCTTGCCGCTGCTGATCTTGCCATCCGCGAAGGACATCTGGACATCGGTGTAGGAATCGCCGGAGGACAGCTTCTCATGGTAGGCGTACTGGTCCACGGCCAGCTGATACACCAGGAAGGGCGCCTCGCCCTTGAAGCCCAGGGTGGCGGTGATGTCCGCGTAGCCGTTCTCGGGGTCGATCCAGGAATCGGTATCGCACACCAGGATCTTGATCGCGGACTGCTCCTCGCCGATCTGGAAGTGGGAAACCCAATGGCCGTTCTCGTCGATCACGTCGGTGCTCTGCATGGTGCGGATGGCCGCGAGGGTGGCTTCGCGGTTCGCGGCCCACTGCTTCTGGTAGGCGGCAAAGCCCTTTTCGCCGGTCAGCGCGGCCTGGCGGTCCACCAGCTCGGCCAGGGCGGGGTTCATCATCAGCTCGTCCATCGCATCGGCCAGCGCGGAAGCATAAGCCTCGCTGCGCAGGTCGATCTGCACGCGGCCGCCCTCTTCCTTCACGTCGAGGATGTACTCGGGCTTGAACTTATTGGCAAAGGACACCGCCGCGGCGCTCAGCGTGGCCGCGTCGGCCTGCTCCTGGGCCTCCGCCGCGCTCGCCAGGATGGCAAGCTCGTTGACGGCCTTCTGAAGCGCCTTCTCGGCCTTCGCGATCTCCTCCTGGGTGGGCTCCTTCTCCTCGGGGAGGTTCTTGACGGCCTCCTCCAGCATGGCGTCCACTTCCTTGGAGATGTCGGACAGGACGGTGCTCACGGTGGCGTAGCGCAGCAGCGTCACGCTGCCGTCGGCGCTCACATAGACGCCGTTGGGGTCGAACTGGACGTGGCCGTCCTCGACGCCGTTGGCGCGGGTGACAAAGTGGAGCTTGTCGCCGTCGGCGCGGATCACCAGGTCGGCGGAGGCGTCGCCGGATTCGACCTGCAGGGCGATGTCCTGGGTCTTGGCGTCCGTGGCCTTGATGAACTTCGTCAGGGCGTTGCTCTTGCCGAAGCGGCCGATGCCGTCGGACTCCGCAAAGGCGCTCGCGGCCATGATGAGCATCATGACGACCAGCATGCAGGAAATGATTCTCTTCATCTTGAGTGTTCTCCTTTCATATCTCCATATCGCCCGAAGGCGACACTGTGGAACGTGTCCGGGCGCTTTACGCCTCGATCTGCTTCTGCGCCTCGATCTGCTTCTGGGCCTCCGCGCCCTTGATCTCGGTGGCGATCTCCGCGGCGTCCATGCGGGTGATGGAGATCTGGAAATCCTTGAGCTTGGCCGGCAGCGCGGTCTCGTCCGCCTCCTTGGCCATCAGCACCAGGGCCGTCTCCCCGTCCGCGAGCAATTCGCTGGCCTTGCCCAGCAGCTCGGACTTGTCCGCGATCTCCCTGAGGTCCATGGAATCGCCGATCAGCGAGCCGACGCTGCCGCCGAACAGCACGCCCAGGGGACCGCCGAGGATGCCCACCAGGCTCCCGATCAGGCCGCCGGTCCAGCCGCGCTCCTCGGTCTGGTCGCCGTCGATAAAGCCGTCCTCCAGGGAGAGGTGGCCGGCGTCCTTCTTCACGACCGCCGCCTGGGAAATGGCATAGCTATCGTTGTCGAGGTCGCGCTTCAGGATGCTCAGCATCTGGTAGGCCTCGCTCGGCACCTTGCAGTTGACGATGATGACATTTTCCTTCATGTAAAGACTTCCTTTCTGTGTCGTAATACCGCTGTCATCGGCCATTCTTCATTTTATCGGTTCTTCTCCATTCCCGTCAAGGGGGGTTTCCAGATTGTCAAGTCCTATTCTACTATTTATACGGCGGCTCTGTCCGGGATGGTCACCGTCACCACGGTCCCGCCGCCGTCGTTGGGCGCGATGGTCAGGCTTCCGCCGCACATCATCCCCAGCCGCGCCTCGATGTTCTTGAGCGCGATATGCGGCCCTGTATCGTCGGCGGTCTGGAAGCCGCGCCCGTCGTCGGCGACGGTGATCTCGCTGCCGGAATCGGTCTTGCGCGTGCGGATCAGGATGTGGAACGGCCCGGCATAGGGGTCCCTGCCGTGCTTGACGGCGTTTTCCACGATGGGCTGCAGGGTCAGCGGCGGCACGCGGAAGAAGGTATGGGGCGTGTCGTAATCGACGAACAGGCTGCCCTCGTATTGGGCCTGCTCCACGGCGAGGTAGGCGCGGGTATGCTCCAGCTCGTTGGCGAAGGGGATGGGCTCCGGGCTGGCGATGGCGTTGAAATTCCGGCGCAGGTAGGTGGTGAAATCCATGATGACCCGCCGCGCCTGCTCCGGGTCCTGCTTGCAGAGGCAGTAGACGCTCGTCAGGGTGTTATAGATGAAGTGCGGCCGCATTTGCAGCACCATGATGCTGGCGCGCTGGTTGGCGATCTCCCGCTGGTGGCGCAGGTCCTGCTCGACCTGGTCGGACAGGACGAAGCTGTACATGACCAGGGTGGAGGCGACGTAGCTGATGTCGATCAGCGGGAACACATTGACGAACACCTGCGCGGTCAGCGCCGCCGTCACGGGCACCAGGGCGGCGAGGAAGCCGCGAAAGACCTTGCCGGAGAGCCGCGTCCTTCGGCGCAGCAGAGCCGCGATATTGAGCACCATGATCGCGATCAGCGGCAGCAGCAGAAGCGGGTACAGCCGACCGCGGGTAAAAAGGCGCTCCGCCGGGACATAGGTAAAGACGCCGGTGATCGGGGCGGTCGCCAGCAGGACGAAATAGGCCCCCCACAGGCCGACCACCGCGCGCATGAGCCTGCTTGAGGGCGGGTCATCGCCGCAGCAGCGCAGCAGGTAGACCGTCAGCAGGACGATCGGCATCGACAGGAACAGACATTCCACGGTCACGATGGAATAGATCACCGCCCAAGGGATCGGATACATAAACAGTATCATCTCCGCCAGGCTGGAGACGCAGCACGCCACGAGCACGGCAAAATAGCCCATGAAGAAGCGCTTGCTCCAGCGGTCGATCCCGGGCATGGCGGCGGCGAACCATATCCCCAGCGCGCTCAGCACCAGCGCCGCGCTGACGACGGAATAGTAGAAGATGTTGGTCCAGTCGTTCATGCGCCCGCGCCTCCCGTCGGATGCGGCGTCACGCCGCGAAAATATCCCATGTTACTAATTATATATACCTCTCTGCGCCGCCGTCAATGGGGGTTTCCAGTTTGTCAAGTCCAAAAGCGCAAAAAGGGATTTGACGATCTGGTACCTCCCCTTGTTTTTCGCCGCGTTTTATGTTATGTTTTACAAGAAGTAAATATAAATTGGGCAGGAATGCGCATTTATCCACCTGAGCCTGCCCGGCTGAGAAGGAACGACGAAACATGCAAAACAAGAGGGACGTGCGGTTTTTCCCCGTTTTCATCGGGGCGACCGCGGGGGTATTGCTGGAGATCATCGCGACGCTCGTGGATGAGATCATCGTCGGCAATCTGTTTGACGACGCGGCCTTCGCGTCGGTCAACCTGATAGAACCCTATACCTTTTTTGAGATTTTTCTGGCGTATCTTGTTACTGTAGCCGCGGCGGCGCTGATCGTCAGGGCCCGGGGCGCGGACGACCGAGAGAAGATGGGCGAGCTGTTCAGCCAGACGATCATCGTATGCGGCATCTGCGGCGCGGCGCTGACGCTGATCTACGTGCTGTTCACGCCCCAGCTCGTCAGGCTCGTGGCGGACGACCCGGCCGTGTATGATAACGCGCTCGCCTATTTCAAGGCGATTCGGTTCTACCCACTGGTGGACGTGTTTGACACGTTCATGTTTACCTATGTGCTGTACCGTGGTGGCTACGCGCATTTTTATGCCGGGATCATCGCCCGCATCGGGCTGAACGCGGCGCTTTCATGGTTCCTCGGCTCGCGGATGGGCGTCATGGGCATCGGCCTGGCATCCATCATTTCGCTGGCGGTCGCGCTGGCGATCAAATGCACGTTCCTGCTCACCAAAAAGCACGGGCTTCGATTCAGGTGGTATTTCAACGCCCGCGAGGCGCTTGAGATCGCAAAGATCGGCTTCCCGGAAAGCGCGGTGTACATGTTCGTCGTTCTGTTTGAGATAGCGGTGAACGGCTTTACACTCAAGCGCTACGGCGTGGACGGCGTGGCCGCTGTGGCGGTGGTCATCAACCTCTTTGAGATGGCCTTCTATCTGTGCGAGGGCGTGAGCGAATATGAGATCGTGGCCGTCAACGACAGCATCGGCAAGAACAGCAGCCAGAGCATGGATCGCGCCATAAGGACCACCCTGCGGGGGCGCTGATCGAAGGCGGGCTGCTCTTCGGACTGATACTGCTGGGCTCCGGCGTGCTCCCGGAGGCGTTCGACATCGACAATGAAGCGACCGCCCGGCTCGCCTCCACGATGCTGATGATCCTCTCTCCCACCGCCCTGTTCATCTGCCTGACCCGCATCCTGGCCATTTTCTATCAGTACACGCGACGCATCCCCCGGACGCTCATACTGTTCGGCACGGCCATCGCCCTGTTCCCCATCCTGTTCAGCAGGATTTTAGGCTCCATCGCGCCGGAGGGGATCGCGGTGGGCATCGCGCTGGGACCCATAGTGGCGTTCATACTGATGGTCATCTATGTTCGCTTCATCAAGAAGGAAAAGCTGTTCGACTACGCGCTGATGCGCCTGGACTGAAAAGGGGATGCGTCAAATGGATCTGCTTGCCAAGGGGAAGCCCACGATGATGTCGAAGAAATTCTATTCGATGCTGCTGGGCGGGACGCTGACCATGATGGTGGTCTCCATCATGCTGATGTCGGATTCCATCATCGCGGGCGCGGTGATCGGCGCCGACGCCGTGGCGGGCGTCACGCTGGTGACGCCGCTGTATTCCTTCGCCGCCTTTTTCGGCACCCTCATCTCCCTGGGCGTACCCATACTGTACGCGCAGGAGATGGGCAAGTTCAACAAGGCCCGGGCGGACCAGGTGTTCGGCCTGGGGCTGCTGCTGTCCGTCGTCGTGGGCGTGATACTGTTCCTGCTGACGAGCCTGTTCGGGACGATGTACCTGCGCGGCTACTCCCCCTCGGAGGCGATCCTCGCGCAGGCGCAGGGCTACCTGTCCTGGATGCGCTTTACCATCCTGGTGCTCCCCCTCCAGACGCTGATGAGCGCGGTGGTCTACGCGGACGGCGACGAGACCATCTCCACCGTCGCCTCCGGGGCACAGGGACTTGGAAACATCGCGTTTTCCATCCTCCTGAGCCGTTCCATGGGCACCCGGGGCATCGGGCTGGCCTCCTTCGCGTTCAACGTGGTCTCCATCGTCATCCTGCTGGCCCACTTCCTGAAAAAGACCAACTCGCTGCGCTTTAACCTGTACTTCTCCTTCGACCTCGTGAAGGATGTCGTGCGGTACAGCATCATCGACTCCAGCTCCTATCTCTTTTTAGCCATCTTCACCGCCGTGCTCAACGCCTTCATCAGCGGACAGTTCGGGCCGGAATACCTGATCCTGGCCTCCGCCGTCTCCCTGACCCGGGAATTCCAGCTCCTGTATGAGGGCATCGGCGAGGCGGTCGGCCCCATCTTCAGCGTCTATGTCGGGGAGGAGAACCACGAGGGCCTGCGCGCCAGCTACGCGCTGGCAAACAAGGCCGCCATCATCGAGGGCGTCGCCGTCACGCTGTTCCTGGCGCTCGTCGCGCCCCTCGTGCCCCGGTTCCTGAACGTGACGGACCCGGCGCTCGTCCGCTGGGTCACGACCTGCATCCGGCTGACCGCCCTGGGCTCCACGTTCATGAGCCTTTTGTACCTGCTCACCTCCTACTATCTGGTGATCGACCAGATTGCCCTCGGAACGGCGGGCTGCGCGCTGCGCGACGTGGTGCTGTGCGCCGGCCTCGGCGTGCTCCTGGGCAAGCTCTTCGGTCTGCTGGGCATGATCGTCGGCCTGGCCGTCGCGCCCGCCGCGGCTTGGGGGCTGCTGATGCTCTATATCACGGCGCGCTACGGCAAGGACGACTGCCCGCTGCTGCTCTCCCGGGTGCCCGGAAGCGACCGGTCCCACCTCTTCCAGCTCGAGGTGGTCCCGGAGCAGATCATCGGCCTCCAGAAGAAGGTGGAAGCGCTGCTCATAGAAAACGGCGTGGACAAGCGCACCGTGGGCAGCGTCAAGCTGCTGATCGAGGAGCTGTACGTCCTCATCGCCGAGAAGAACCCGGGCAGGACCGTCCTGAGCGAGTGCAGCATCTTCCTGCGGGACGAGGGGGTCCAGATCATCACCAAGGACGACGGCGCGCTGTTCTACATCTCCGAGCAGGACGTGAGCGTCACCTCCCTCGCCTCCTTCGCCGTATCCGCCTACATGGAAAAGCTGGGCGACGACCGCCGCCACCTGACCACCATGAGCTACAACCGAAGCGCGTTCCTCGTCAAGCCGTTTGTCCATTGAAAGGGGTTGCAGGATGATCCAGAAGTTGAAGAAGCGCAGCGCGCTGCTTGGGCTGATTTTCACGGTGGCCGCCGGGCTGTTTACGGTTGCCATGACCTATGTGGCTTACGTCGACCGTCAGGCTTATGCGAGAATGCAGACGTTCCTGTTCGACTGCGGCATCGATACCATCGGCGCGCTGGTCGCCGCGGGACTGTATTACGGCTGCATGCGGCAGCAGGGCGAGGGAACGAATGCGTTCAGGACCCTGAATGTCTCCGTAAGCGCCGGCTTTATCGTGAATTTCCTGTTTTATTTCACGACGGGCGTACCGGCGTGGAACGATTTTACATTCACGTTCGCCCTTTTGAGCAAGCTGATCGACCTGGTGATGATCTATTGCTTCTATCATTACGTGAGAAGGACGCTCGGCTTTGAGGGAAAGCTCGCGGCGTGGATGGAGAGATGCATCCCCTATCTGCTGGCGCTTGAAAGCCTGGTCATTCTGTCCAATATCTTCTATCCGACGACCTTCCTGATCGACGCGGCGGGCATGTATCAGGCCACAGGCGCTTCGACGCTGGAGGACATCTACCTGATCGCGGTATCGCTCGTCACGACGATCCTGATCCTCAGAAGCAAGCGCCCGCAGAACCAGAAGGTGGCCGGGCTGACGTTCATATTCCTGCCGCTGGTCAATTACGTCATGGTCGGCGGGACGTTCGGCAACGCCTCCCAATACGGCATGATCCTGGTGTCCCTGATCGTCATGTACTGCATCATCTTCAATGAAAAGAGCAGCAAGCTGATGGCGACGGAGACCGAGCTGAACATGGCGACCCGCATCCAGTTGGACGCCCTGCCGCCCGCCGCGCCGGAGTTTCCCGAGCATCCGAACGTGAACCTGCGGGCCAGCATGAACACCGCCAAGGAGGTGGGCGGCGATTTCTACGACTACTTCCCCATCGACGACGACCGCATCTGCTTCCTCATCGCCGATGTGTCCGGCAAGGGCACCCCGGCCGCGCTGTTCATGATGACCTCCAAGACCATGATCAAGGACTACGCGCTGACCCAGGACAGCACGTCGGCGATCTTCACCGCCGTCAACGCGCGGCTGTGCGAAAACAACGAGGCGGGCATGTTCGCCACCGCCTGGATCGGCATCCTGGACACCCGGACGATGACGCTGCAATACACCAACGCCGGGCACAACTACCCGATGCTCCTGCGCAAGGGCCAGCCCTGCGAGGATCTGCGGAAGGTCCACGGGCTGTTCCTGGGCGGCATGGAGTTCACGCGGTACCGCCAGGGCGAGTTGCAGCTTGCGCCGGGCGACAGGCTGCTGCTGTACACCGACGGCGTGGTGGAGGCCCATGACCCGAAGAACGAGCTTTACGGCGAGGATCGTCTGAAATCGGTGCTGGAAAGCACCAGGGAGCTCCCCGGGGAGCAGGTCTTGGCGCGCGTGTTTGAGGATGTCAGCGTCTATGCCACGGGCGTTCCCCAGTTCGACGACATCACCATGGTGGTCCTGACGATCAAGGAATAGGGGCACCGCGCATGCTGGACATCATAAAAAACAGGAGGTAACAACCATGAAACTGACCCCGCAGAAGAACGGAACCGATCTGACCATTTACCTGTCCGGCGAGCTGAACACGCTGACCGCGCCGGAGCTGTCCGCCCTGTTGGACAAGGAGCTTGGCGGCGTGAAGGCCCTGACCCTGGACTTTTCCGAGTGCGACTACGTCTCCTCCGCGGGCCTGCGCGTGCTGCTGGCACCTTCAAGCAGATGAAGGTCGCGAAGGGCACCATGTCGCTTGCCAACGTGGGCGAGAATTTCATGGATGTGCTTCAAAACACGGGCCTGGACGCCGTGTTCGGCGTCTTTTGATCGCGAAAGGAACGAGAGACACATGACCGAGGAAAGCGTATTGAGGATACCCGCGAAGCTGGAGGGCATGGACCTCATCCTGTCCTTCGTCAGTTTTCTGCTGGATTCCCATGGCTGCTCGCCCCAGGCGCGCACACAGCTGCGCATGGCCGTGGAGGAGCTTTATGTGAACGTGACCCTGTACGCCTATCCCGACCAGGACGGCTGGGCCGAGATCCGCGGCAGCGTGAAGGACGGCGTGGCAACGTTCGTGCTCATCGACGGCGGGACGCCCTTCGATCCGCTGGCGAAGGACGATCCCGACATCATGCTCTCCGGGGAGGAGCGCGGCATCGGCGGCCTGGGCATCTTCATGGTCAAGACCATGGTGGACGAGGTGGAATACGAGTATCGCGACGGCCGCAACCAACTGACGCTGCGGAAGCGGCTTTGACGAAAGCGCGTAAAAGCGCCCTCTCCCCCATCGCGGGGAAAGGGCGCTTTTTGTCGGGTCTTCTCACGCGGTCTTGACGACCAACCGCAGCCGGTTTTTAAGCTCCGCGCTCTCGTCCCAGGCGTATTCCTCCTCTTCCGTCATGCCCGTCAGCACCGCGAGGGCAAGCTCGTCGCCCGAGGCGGTCACGTCGTAGCGCGGCCCGCCGTAGCGGATCGTCCACTCCGCCCGCTCGGTCTGCCCGGAATACTCACAGACCGCCCGGAGGCGCGGCGCTTTTAGCGCCGGAAGCAGCAGCCCCACGATCTCCTCAAAGACCAACTGCACGCGGTTTTTAAGCTTCGGCGCGACCTGGTTCTTGACGCACCAGGCCTCGATCTCCCCGGCCATGCCCAGGAAATCGTAGTCGCGGCTTTCGATGTCCAGCTCCAGCACCCGCAGCCTGCGCACAAAGCGGCGGGTGTTCTCTCGAAGGGGGCGGTCGAAGATCTGCTCCGGGGAGCCATCCTCGTAGATGCCGCCCTCGTCCATGTAAAACACACGGTTGGAAATGGCCTTAGCAAAATTCATCTCGTGGGTGACGATCATCATGGTCTTG
>JAFUWR010000063.1 GCA_017471125.1 Clostridia bacterium
CATGTTCACGCCGCGGTAGCCGCCGGGGCCGGGCCCGCCCATCGGGGGCGGGGGCGGCGGCGGGGCCACGTACACGGTGTTCATCCTGCGGCGCCTGCGGGACCGGGAGGAGATCACCACGATCAGCACGATCAGCAGGATCACCGCGACCACGCCGAAGAAGTTGAAGTCGTCGTCCTGACGGTACTCGGTGGGGGCAGGCTTGCCCATCCACGTGGCGGTGTTGCCCGCCTTGACCCACGCCTGGAAGGCCGCGACGCCCTGGGCGGTGGTCACGTCGGCGTTGTAGGTGTCCGCGACGCGGGCGAACACGGCCTCGAAGAACTTCTTCGTGCCGGCGTCGTAGCGCTTGGCGGCGAAGTCGGTCTCGAGGTAGCGGTCGTAGTAGTCCTTGATCGTGCCCGAGGTGAACTTGGGCTGCAGGTCGTCGCCGCACAGGGCGTAGTAGTCGTCGTCCTCGATGGCCATCAGCAGCAGAAAGCCGTTGTTGGACCCGCCGCCGATGCCCCAGGTGTTGAACAGCTCGGTGGCGTAGTCGTCGATGCTCTCGGTGCCGGTGGTGTCGATGGCGACCACCGCGATCTGCGCGCCGCACGCCTTGTACAGCAGGTCGTTGGAGAACACGATCTCGCCCTTGGTGTCGTCGCTCAGCACGCCCACGTTGTCCAGCACGTAAAGGTCGTCGTTGGGTTTGAGCTTCCTGGCGGGGATATAGCCCGCCGCCAGCGCGGTGGACATCATAAGCATCAGCGCTATGAGCACCGCGCAAAGCGTCCTCTTGAACATCGTCGCGTCACCTCCCCGTTATGGTATGGTCATGTCAGCCTCCGAAGGTGTCCAGCGCCCCCTGGCCAGTGACGCCCGCCACCACGCCGCCCGGGAAGCCGGAGATCAGTCCGTTGTAATCCTTGGCCAGGGCGTGGTAGCCGTCGCGCTTGATCAGGTCGTCGTAGCCCCAGAAATCGTCGTAGGCCAGCTTGAAGTTGCGGAACTCCTCCGTGGAAACCGCGGAATAAAGGCCGTTGTAGAGCTTCTCCACCTGGCTCTTTAGGTCGGTATACGCCTTGTAGCGCACGTCCAGCTTCTCGGGATCGCTGCCGATCAGCGCCGCGTCCGAAAGCGCCTGCGCCGTGGCGTCGCTCTCGCCCATATGCAGCGCCGCCTCGTTGGCCATGATGGAGGCCGAATCCGCCGCGGCGTCCAGGTAGGCGTCCATGCTGTGGCGGGTGGACAGCGTGGTGTCCGCGCCGTCGTTGAACACCTTCAACACCCTGCTCCGCTCGCGTCCCAGCGCCGCGCCGCCCAGCGCGAACACGCTGACCAGCACGCACACGGCCAGCACGACCCAGGCGAGCTTGCGATTCTCATCCAGACGCATCAGCAACACTTCCCTTCATCGTCAGACGGGACCCGGGGCGGCGCGACGCCGCCCGCGGTCCCGGATATATCGGTTTACCGCCTCTGCTCGAGGATCTTCTGCCGCAGCTCGCCCTCGATGTTGGCCAGCTCCTGCTCGGCGGCGACGCGCTTCTCGTGGCCCTGCTGCTGGATGGTCAGCACCTCGTCCATGGTGTCGATGAGCATCTTGTTGGTCTTGGTCAGGGTCTCGATGTCCACGATGCCGCGCTCGGCCTCCTTGGCCGACTCGACGGTGGCCATGTGCAGCTTCTCGGCGTTCTTGACCAGCAGGTCGTTGGTCAGGTCGGTGACGGCGCGCTGGGCCTTCATGGCGTCCTCGGTGTGGGCCAGGCCCATCGCCAGCACCATCTGGCTCTTCCACAGCGGGATGGTGTTGACCAGGGAGGTCTGGATCTTCTCGGCCATCAGCTGATTGGAGGACTGGATCAGCCGGATCTGCGGGGCCATCTGGATGGAGATGTTCCGGGTCAGCTCCAGGTCGTACAGCTTCTTCTCGAACCGGTCGCCCTTGTCGGCCAGGTCCTTGGCGGCCTGGGCGTCCTCGGGCAGCTTGCTGGCCTCGGCCTTGTCGCGGGCGGCCTGCAGCTCGGTGGCGCGGAAGTTCTCAAGCTGCTTCTTGCCGGCCACGATGTACATGGACAGTTCCTTGAAGTAGCTCAGGTTCTGGTCGTACAGCTTGTCCAGCATGGCGATGTCCTTCAAAAGCTGGATCTGGTGCTGCTCCAGGCCCTCGACGATCTTGTTGACGTTGACCTCGGTCTTGTCGTACTGGGCCTTCATGGTCTCCAGGCTGCGGGCCTTCTTCTTGAACAGCCCGAACAGGCCGCCCTTCTCCTCCTCGTCGGTGTCGAAGCTCTTGAGCTCCACCACCAGATGGGAGATCATGTCGCCCACCTCGTCCAGGTCCTTGGTGCGCACGTTCTTGAGCGCCGCGTCGGAGAACTGGGAGATGTTCTGCTGGGCCGCCGCGCCGTAGGAGAACACCAGGTTGGCGTCCTTCACGTCGATCTGCTTGGAGAAGTCGTCGATCATTTGCTGCTCGGATTCGGAGAAGTTCTGGAGCTGCAGCGTGTCCTCCTGCACCTTCTTCTCGGCCTGCGCCTCGGCCTCGGCCAGCGCCTGGGTGGCGGCCTGGGCGGCGTCCTCCGCCGCTTCCTGCACCTGCGCGTCCTCGCTGCCAAAGGGATCCAGGGTCAATTTGATGTCGTCTGCCATGATAGATAACCTCCTGTATTAGATTCTGGTTGGCATGGTGGATGGGTTCAATGTCCGCCCAGCGTGAGCTTGATCTCACGTTCTCCGCTATCCTGCTCGGTCGCCTGCGGCGGCGTCGCGGCCTGGTTGGCCGCCTTGCGGATGTCGTTCAACGGGCTGTCGGTCAGGCTGTCGCCGGTGAGCATGGTCTTCATGACCTGGATCTCGGCGTCGATGTCCATCTCCTCGTCCTTGAACAGGTTGTCGGCGCACTTGTCGAAGGCGTCGGCGATGATGCCCATGCTGGACTCGATGCGGCCCATGGCGGACTGTATGTTCTCGCCGCGGACCTTGGTGGCGCTCAACTGCCGATACTGCTCCATCAGCTTCTCGGCGGTGGGCAGGTAGTAGTTCATGAAGCGCCGGACCAACTGCACCTTCTTCGGGTCGCGGCCCAGCTCCTTGAAGATCTGCTCGCCGGCCTTGGTCATGCGGTTCAGGTTGGCGGTGATGCCGGGATGGTCGATGGCGGCGTTGGCCTCCCGCAGCTTTTCGAGCCGCGCGCGGCCGTCGGCGATGTCGCGGTCCAGCTTGGCGTCGCCGGTCTCGATCTTCTCCTCCACCGTGATGTCGCGGCCCGGGAACACCTTCGAGCCCACGACGTAGCCCGCCGCGGACAGCGCGACGGCGATCAAAAAGCCCGGCAGCTTCATCAGCGCCTTGGGCAGGATCAGCCCCATCAAAAGCCACACCGCCGCCGCGATGTAGATCGGTATCGCCGATCTCAGATGTACCTTTTTCATCCTATCACCCCATTGTCGTTGTTCAATGCGCGTCGATGTCAAGCTCCACCGGGCAGTGATCCGACCCCATGATGTCGGGATGGATCTTGGCGTCCGCCATGCGGTCCTTCAGGCGCTCGGACACGATGAAGTAGTCGATGCGCCACCCGGCGTTCCGCGCCCGCGCCCCGCCGATGTAGCTCCACCAGCTGTACGCGCCGGTGACGTCGGGGTAGAAGTAGCGGAAGGAGTCGATGAAGCCCGCGGCCAACAGCTCGGTCAGCTTCCCGCGCTCCTGGTCGGTGAAGCCGGCGTTCATGTGGTTGGTCTTGGGGTTCTTGAGGTCGATCTCCTCGTGGGCGACGTTCAGGTCGCCGGTAAGGATGACGGGCTTGACCTTATCGAGCCCCGTCAGGTACGCCCGGAAGTCGTCCTCCCACCGCATGCGGTAGTCCAGGCGCTTCAGCTCGTTCTGGGAGTTGGGCGTGTAGCAGCAGACCAGGTAGAAGTCCTCGAACTCGCAGGTGATGGCCCGCCCCTCGTGGTCGTGCTCCTCGACGCCGATGCCGTAGACCACGCTCAGCATGGGCACCCGCGAGAACACCGCCGTGCCCGAGTAGCCCTTGCGCTCCGCGCAGTAGAACACCTGCTCGTACCCCGGCAGCTCCACGTCGCACTGGCCCTTCTGCATCTTGATCTCTTGCAGGCAGATGATGTCCGCGTCCAGGGCGGCGACGCTCTCGTAGAAGCCCTTCTTGAGCACCGCCCGCAGGCCGTTGACGTTCCAGGAGATCATTTTCATGAAAATAACACCATCCCGCGGCGAAATGTGGTATACTGCGTATAGATACAGACCAATTATAGCATACATTTGGATTTTTGCCAACAAATTTTATCGCGGAGATGAAAAAAATATGACCCTGGAGGAAAAGGCTCGCGTGGCGGAGCGCGCGGCGCGGGCGGCGGGCGAGATGCTGGAGCGCCACGGGACGTTCCAGATCCGCCGCAAGGCGGAGAACGACTTCGTGACGGAGATGGACGTGAAGAGCGAGGTCATGATCCGGGAGATACTGCTGTCCGCCTGCCCGGAGGACGACTTCTACGGCGAGGAGGGCGGCGGCTCCGAGGCCGCGGCGGGCCGCTGGATCGTGGACCCCATCGACGGCACGGCCAACTTCATGCGCGGCCAGCGGCTGTACGCCATCTCCATCGCCTATGAGCAGGACGGCGAGCTGGTGATCGGCTGCGTGTACTGCCCCGGCACCGACGAGCTGTTCAGCGCCGTCCGGGGCAGGGGCGCGACCTTGAACGGCAAGCCCATCCACGTCTCGAACGTCGCCCGCCTGCGGGACGCCATCGTGCAGGTGGGCCTGGGCCATCGCAACCCCGAGATCCTCCGGCAGACCGAGCCGGTGTTCTTTGACCTGGTGCATGCCGTCAGCGACATCCGGCGCTCCGGGTCCGCGGCCTACGACCTGTGCTCCGTGGCCGACGGCCGCGCCGACGCCTTCCTGGAGCAGGGCATCTTCCTGTTCGACTACGCCGCGGGCGTGGTCATCCTCCGGGAGGCCGGCGGGCGCGTGGACGCCTGGCGGCCCGGCATGGACCCCATCGCCACGGGCTCCATCATGGCTTCCAATGGTTTACTCAATGAGACCATTATAGCCATACTGAACAAGTAGATTATTTTACCCGCCAGACCTTGCGTTCACAGCCGGAGGCGGCTATAATGGTCTCAATGTTGATTGGAGATGAAATGATATGAAGCAGATGATGATCTACAACACGCTGTCCCGCAAGAAGGAGCCCTTCGTGCCGGTGCACGAGGGCGAGGTCGGCATCTACGCCTGCGGGCCGACGGTCTACAACTACTTCCACATCGGCAACGCCCGTCCCTTCATCATCTTCGACACCCTGCGCCGCTTCATGCGGCACCTGGGCTACAAGGTGACGTTCGTCCAGAACTTCACGGACATCGACGACAAGATGATCAAGCGGGCCAACGAGGAGGGCACCACCGTCGAGGCCATCGCCGAGAAGTACATCGCGGAGTACTTCAAGGACGCCGAGGCCATCGGCGTGGAGAAGGCGGACGTGCATCCCCGGGCCACGAAGCACATCGGCGAGATCATCGCCCTCATCAAGAAATTAGAGGCCAAGGGCCTGGCCTACCGGGTGGACAACGGCGACGTGTACTTCGACACCCAGGCGTGGCGGAGCAACTACGGCCGCCTCATTGGCCAGGACCTGGACGACCTGGAGTCCGGCGCGCGCATCGAGGTGGACGACATCAAGCGCCACCCGATGGACTTCGCGCTGTGGAAGGCCAAGAAGCCCGGCGAGCCCTTCTGGAAGAGCCCGTGGGGCGAGGGCCGTCCCGGCTGGCACATCGAGTGCTCCGCCATGTCCATGAAGTACCTGGGCGAGACCTTCGACATCCACTGCGGCGGCGTGGACCTGATCTTCCCCCACCACGAAAACGAGATCGCCCAGTCCGAGGGCGCCACGGGCAAGCCCTTCGCCAAGTACTGGATGCACAACGGCCACATCAACGTGGACAACAAGAAGATGTCCAAGTCCGCGGGCAACTTCTTCACCGTGCGCGACATCTCCAAGGAGTTCGACCCCGAGGTCGTGCGCATGTTCATGCTGTCGGCCCAGTACCGCAGCCCCATCAACTTCTCCCGGGATCTGATGGAGCAGGCCAAGGCCGGCCTCGAGCGGCTCTACACCGCCCGGGACAACGCCGAGTTCGCCCTGGAGCACGCGCCCGAGTGCGACATGAACGACGAGGAGCGGGCGTTCGTTGCGCGGGCGGACGGCTTCATCGACCGCTTCGACGACGCCATGTGCGACGACCTGAACACCTCCGAGGCCATGGGCGTGCTGTTCGAGTACGTGCGCGACATGAACACCGCCCTGTCCGACGCCAAGGCTCCCTGCCGGGCGGTCATCGAGGCGGGGCTCAAGGCCCTCAACATCATGGCCCACGAGGTGCTGGGCCTGCTGATGAAGGAGGCCGACACCACCCCCGAGGAGGTCAAGGCGCTGGTCCAGGCCCGCGTCGCCGCCAAGAAGGCTAAGGACTTCGCCGAGGCCGACCGCCTGCGCGACGAGGTGGCGAAGCTGGGGTACGTCATCGAGGATACGCCGAAGGGGCCGAAGGTCAAGAAGGCGTGATGAGGCAGTAGGCAATAGGCAATAGGCAGTAGGCAGTAGGCAGTAGGGGCGACGGAGGGAACAGGGATTAGGGATTAGGGAATAGGGATTAGGAATACCCGTAGGGGCGCTGCCCCCAGCGCCCGCCCGGAAGGAACAGGAACAGAAACAGGAACAGTCCAATACCTGCATGTCGTAGGGGCGCTGCCCCCAACGCCCGTAGGGGCGGCGTTGCGCCGCCCGCCAGATGAGACAATGTCTCCCAAATCCCACGATAAACGAACAAACGGGAATATCGCATATGATGTTCCCGTTTATTATTGAAATCCGAAGGATTTCCACCGCCATTTCCCATTTCCCATTCCCCATTTCCCATTTTTTCAAATCCTTCAATCTTCCTTTCAGCTTTCCCTGCTATCCTTATACCCGTCGAAGGGACATACCGATAACATCAAAGGAGTTGACCATATATGAAAAACCGCATCGTATCCATCCTGCTTACCCTGATCCTGGCGCTGACGCTGCCGCTGACGGCGCTGGCCGAAAACAACAGCCAGCCCCCCGAGGGCATGCCCGGCGAGCCGCCGGAGGGCATGGGCGAACCGCCGGAGGGCATGGGCCAGCCGCCGGAGGGCGGCATGCCGGGCGGCTTCGGGGGCAGCACCCCTCCCGGCGGCGGGTCGGGCGACTTCGAGTACGCCGCGTCCGTCGAGTTCACCGAGGCCGCGGACATCGAGGGCGAGACCTACGCCACCGACACCGCGGACGAGAGCGCGCTGATCGTGAACACCGACGCAGCCGTGACCCTGACCGACATCACCGTGGACAAGACCGGCGACTCCAACGGCGGCGACAACTGCAACTTCTACGGCCTGAACGCGGCGCTGCTGGTCATGGGCGGCTCCACGACCACCATCACCGGCGCGAACATCACCTCCAACGCGGACGGCGCCAACGGCGTGTTCAGCTACGGCGGCAACGGCGGTCACAACGGCGCGGAGGGCGACGGCACCACCGTGGTCATCTCCGACAGCACCATCACCACCACCGGCGACGGCTCCGGCGGCATCATGACCACCGGCGGCGGCGTGACCTACGCCAACGACCTGACCGTCGAGACCAGCGGCCGCTCCTCCGCGGCCATCCGCACCGACCGGGGCGGCGGCACCGTGGCGGTGGACGGCGGCAACTATACTTCCAATGGCCTTGGTTCCCCGGCGATCTATTCCACGGCGGATATCACCGTCAGCAACGCCACATTGACCAGCAACCTCTCCGAAGGCGTCTGCATTGAGGGCAAGAACAGCATCACGCTGATCGACTGCGACTTGATCGCCAACAACACCTCCATGAACGGCAACGCCACCTTCCTGGACACCATCATGATCTACCAGTCCATGAGCGGCGACGCCGACAGCGGCATCTCCTCTTTCTCCATGACGGGCGGCAGCCTGACCAGCAAGAACGGCCACATGTTCCACGTCACCAACACCCACGCGGTGGTCACCCTTTCCGGCGTGGCCCTGGTGAACGAGGGCAGCGACGTGCTCCTCTCCGTCTGCGACGACGGCTGGAGCGGCGCCTCCAACATCTGCGACTTCATCGCCGACGGCCAGGCCCTGACCGGGACCCTGCTGGTGGGCGACAACTCCACCCTGAACCTGACCCTGCAGAACGGCTCCTCCTATGAGGGGTCCGTCAGTGGCGAGATCGTGAACGCCAAGGGCGACCAGGTTTCCACCGAGACGGGCACGGTGAACGTGGTGCTGGATGAAACCAGCACCTGGACGCTGACGGCCGACACCTACGTCACCGAATTCAACGGCGACGCGGCGAACGTCATCGCCGGCGAGTACACGCTGTACGTGAACGGAGAGGCGCTTCAGGGCGTCAAGTGATCGAAAGTCAAATGAAACTGCCGTC
>JAFUWR010000064.1 GCA_017471125.1 Clostridia bacterium
CGAGGCCGTGGGCCGGGTGGACCTGGGCGCGCCCATGTCCCAGGAGGGCCGCGACCTGGTGTCCGACACCCGCATCGCCACCGGCGTGCTGCAATACCGCGGCGGGACCTTCACCTGCCTGCGGATGACCGAGCGCTTCCGTGGCATGCTGGTCGAGTGGAACGTGCTGGACGAGCCCGGCGGCGGGCCGCCCACCCTCCGCGGCGACCTGCCCGAATCCTTCACCCGCGCCGTGGAGTCCTGCGCCAGCGACCCGGATTGGGTCAGCTTCACCATTCAGACGCAGAAGGAGGGCACCCTCAACGTCTACGTACGGCGCGTCTCCCGCCGGAACGACGGCGGCGTCGCCCTGCTGACCGTGCTGCTCCATAACCGCGCGGCGTGAAGAACACTTACGTGATACATATGGCGAGGAGGATCTCCCATGAAGCTCAAGAGACTGCTTGCAGCCATTCTCACACTCGCGTTCGTTTGTATGCCCGTCGCGTCCATGGAAGGGCTCGAGGTCGGGGATGCGGATGTCCGGCCCGCCGTTGAAGCGGCAGCCGACGACGCGCTCGAGGCCCCGCCCGAGGAGCTCCTGTTCGAGCTGGGCGACGTGGAGGAGGTCGTCCCGGACGACGCCCTCGACCCGCCGGTCACGGAGGACGCCGACGCCAGCGACGCGCTCCTGGCCGCCTCCGGCGCGGAGGTCGCCATCGACGCGGCCAGCTTCCCGGACGCGGCCTTCCGCGGCTATGTCCGCGAAAACTGCGATCTGGACGGGAACGGACGCCTGTCCCAGGCCGAGATGAGCCAGGTCACGGCCATCGACGTGGAGGGCATGGGGATCACCTCCTTGGAGGGCCTCGACTTCTTCCCCGCGCTGGAATACCTGAACTGCCGCGACAACGCGCTGACCGCCCTCAAGGTCGACGACCACCCGGAGCTGAGGACGCTCTATTGCAGCGGCAATCAGATCGAATGGTTCGACATCAGCGACGACTACTACCTCCAGGAGGTCCTGCAGACCTACGGGCCGGTGCGGTATAGCCCGGACACCACCGCCTTCATCCCGCCGAACGCCCACGACGACGTGGACCCGGCCCTGGTCGTGGACGCGACCACCCGGATCGCCGCCTTCATGAACACGCTCCACGCCCCGGGCCAGAACATCATCCGCGATGTCGGCACGGTCACCATCGGCAAGGGCGAGGCGGTCTACGCCATCCAGTGCGAGGACCCCTGGACGCCCGAGTGGATACGGCGCTTGAGCGGCAGGTATACCGCCACAAGCTCCAACACGAAGATCGCCACCATCACCAAGAACGGCGAGGTCAAGGGCGCGAAGGAGGGCACGGCCAGGATCACGGTCGTCACCGCCGACGGGCTGGGGGTGACCTATGCGCTGGTCGTCAAGAAAGCGCCGTCCAAGGTGGGCCTGCCCAAGGCGATCACGCTGGGCGAGGACGACAGCCTCCCCTTCTGGCCCGAGCTGTCCTCCGGCTCCGCCAGCCACGGTCTGACCTGGACGACCACCAACGCCGCGGTCGCCGAGTGCGACGACTATTGGGGCGAGCAGCAGCTTCGGACCGGCGTCCCCGGCAAGGCCACCGTCACCGTCAAGACCTTCAACAAAAAGACCGCCTCCTGCGTGGTGACGGTCGTGGCCGCGCCGCAGAGCATCTCCTTCCCCGAGAAGGCCATCGGCATGGGCGTGGGCCAGACCTACGCCGTCGAGCCGGTGTACAAGCCCGTGGGCGCGGGCGGCAGCCTGACCTGCTCAAGCTCGAACAGCGGCGTCGTCTCCGTCAGCGGGAACGTGCTGACCGCGCAGAAGCCCGGAACGGCGACGATCACCGTGGAGACCTACAACGGCTGTGAAGCGTCCCTCGCGGTCACGGTCGCCGCAGCCCCCGCAAGCATATCCCTGAACAAGACCAGCCTCACCCTCGGCGAGGGCGAGGTCTATCCCCTTGTGCCCTCCGTCCCGGCGGGCAGCTATGCCAGCTACGCTTTCACCAGCTCCAAGCCGAAGGTCGTCTCCGTGGCCGCGGACGGGAAGGTGACCGCGCTCAAGACCGGCTCGGCGAAGATCACCGTCAAGACCTACAACGGCCTGTCCGCCACCTGCGCCGCCACCGTCAAGAAGGGGCCGGACGCGGTCGCCCTGTCGCAGAAGGCGATCACCCTGTCCGTCGGCATGACCCAGGCCCTCGCGTGGAAGGTCACCGGCGGCAGCGGCGGCGACGATCCCTGCGCCTTCGCCTCCGACAACGTCAAGATCGTCACCGTGGCCAACGACGGCACGCTCACCGCGAAGAAGGTCGGCACGGCGACGGTCACGATCAGGACCTGGAACGGCCGGACGGACGCCTGCGCGGTGAAGGTCGTCGGCGCGCCCACGAAGCTGACCTTGAACAAGACCAAGGAGACCGTCGGCGCGGGCGACGATCTGGAGCTGACCTATGCGCTGACGCCCGCCGACGCGCTGACCACGGTCACATGGACCAGCTCCAACGAGGCCGTCGCCACCGTCGATCAGAAGGGCCGCGTCCACGCCGTCGCCAAGGGCTCCGCCACCATCACCGCCGCCACCAGCAACAAGAAGAAGGGCACCTGCAAGCTGACCGTGACCGCGCCGGTCATCAAGCCGGAAAAGACGATCACGCTGTCCGTGGGCATGACGGCTGACCTGGCGAAGGAATTCCCGGGCCAGGCGCTGTCCGGCTATGCCTCCAACGACACAAAGACGGCCACCGTGACCGCCGCCGGCGTCGTGACGGCGAAGAAGAAGGGCGAGACCTCCATACTCTTCACCGCCGTGGACGGGACGATGAAGGCCTGCGGCGTCACGGTCGTCCCCGCGCCGACGAAGATCGCCCTCGACAAGACCAAGGCCGAGCTCAGCGCCGGAGAGACGCTCCGGCTTGCCTATGCCCTGACCGCCTCCTCCGCCCCCACCGCCATCACCTGGAGCAGCTCCAACGAGAGCGTCGCCACCGTCGGTCAGGACGGCCTGGTCTGGGCCGTCGCCAAGGGCTCCGCCACCATCACCGTCCAGACCCATAACAAGAAGAAGGCGACCTGCAAGGTGACCGTGAAGGCCCCCGCCGTGACCCCGACGCCTAAGCCCACCGCGACGCCCAAGCCTACCGCGACGCCGACCCCGACGCCCGCGCCGGTGGAATCCGATCTGAACGATTTTAGCTCGTATAAGGGAGTAATACAGAAATACTACGGTTCCGGCGGGGATGTGGTGATCCCCAGCAAGACCAAGGATGGCTATAAGGTTACGGAAATCGCAGATTATGCGTTTAATAAATGCGACAGCCTGACGAGCGTGTTCATTCCCGATACTGTCAAAGCCATTGGAAGGTATGCTTTTAATGAATGTATTAATCTGACGAGCGTAACGCTGCCTGACGGACTTAAGACCATTGATGAAAAAGCGTTTTATGGCTGTACCAGCCTGACGAACATATTCATTCCCAACAGCGTTGAAGGAATGGGGTACTTGGTTTTCGCTTGTAGCGGTCTGAGGAGCGCGAACATTCCTATCAATTTCAAAAGTTCCGTAAGAAATGGGTTTTCAGATTCCGGTACGTTTTATAATTGTCCCGATCTGACTGACGTATCCATTCCGGATGGCATCACGCGCATTTGTTCGTGTATGTTCCAAAACTGTACCAGTCTAAAAAGCATTCACATTCCAGATAGTGTAAAAGAGATTCAGTATGGTGCGTTTATTGGATGCACGAACCTGACGAGTGTCACGATTCCAAACAGTGTTACGTGGCTCGGAGAGCGAGTGTTCGAGGACTGCGACAATCTGACAAGCGTGACCCTGTCGAACGGCATCACTGAAATTAAAACTAATTCATTTATGAACTGTATTAGCTTGAGGAACGTGACTATTCCGAATGGGGTTACACTCATTGGCTATCATGCTTTCTCTGGCTGTACCAGCATGCAGAGCGTGAGCATTCCCGAGGGTATCACTGAAATTGTTGACGATGCGTTCTATAAATGTACCAGTCTGACGCATATAACCCTCCCGAACAGCCTCAATATTATATATAGTGGCGCCTTTAATACCTGCAGCGGGCTGAAGAGTGTAGCCATTCCAGCAAATGTCAGGGCAATTGGCAGATATGCGTTTTCTAATTGCCCCAATCTCGTCGTCAGTGTGGAAAGCGGCTCCTACGCGGAGAAATACTGCCAGGAGTATGATATACCCTATAAAACCTACAAGGGTTCCTTCTCCGTCGGCGTCTCCCAGGGGTGGCGAGACAGCGATCATATCTACATCATGGGCACGGCCGGAGGAGGGGTCGCCCCCTACCGTTATCGGTTCAGCGTGATCCAGAACGGCGCGGTCATCGCCTCGACGGACTGGGGCGAGGACAGCACGGCGACCTTGAGCCTGTCCACCTCCAAGCCCTTCTATGTTCGGGCGGAGGCGATGGACAACTGGGGCACGACGGCGAAATCCCTGCTGGTAGAGGGCAAGCCGCGCCCGACGTCGAGCAACGGCAAGGACGCGGTGAAGCAATACTTCCTTAGCCTGGTGAACGCCGCGCCCACGCCCCAATCGCTGAACGGCGTGATGTACGACGAATCTCTGCCGGAGACCCAGTGGCTGATCAACACCGCCATCGACGTGCTGCACCTGGACCTCTCCGTGTTCCAGACCGCCGCGAACAAGCAGGCGTATCTGTTTGAAAACGCCTTCAAGGCCGCGGCGAACGGCCAGCAGATGGTACTGACCCACTGGGACGCCCTGCCTGAGAGCGTGAAGGTGCTCAAGAGCGCCACCGGCGCGGAGACGAGCCTGTTTTACAAGGCGCTGGCCGACCTGTGCAACAAAAACACCACCGTCATCTCCTCGGGCGGCTTCACCGAGGATTCCATCAGCAGCCTGTTTGACCGCTATTCCAGCGGGAAGCTGAGCCGGGCAGACCTGATGGACAGCCTGCCCATTCGCGGCCTTTCCGATGCCACCAAGAACTCCATCGCAAACAGCTTCGACGTCATCAATGAGGTCAAGGTCATCGGCAAGGCGGTCAAGACTTTGGGCTATGCCCTCAAGACGGCCAACGGCATATTCGACGTCCGCAACCAGATCGAGCTGCTGAACGCGATGGACGAGGGCGCTTTGAAGGAGATCTCCAGCCTCTATATGCAGTCCTCCGACAACGATATGAAGGCGGTCGGCCTGATGCTGAATGAGATACTCAAGGCCAAGACCTATGAGGATCGGGTCAAGCTGGTGGTAGGAGGCAAGTTGAGCAGCCTCGCGCTGGACACCATACTGGGTTCCTTCTCCCTCTCGGGTAGCGTGCCGGTCGCCGCGTTTGCTTATATGGCCACGGACAAGCTCACGGGCGCGCGCGAATACGCGGAAAAGCACAACGAGCTGATGTGGGCCAGCGATTCCCTGAAAGTCGCCTACGAGGCGTTTGAGGACAGCCGCGAGGCGTACAGGACTTCGCAATCTGACAGCCAGTTTGAGACCTTGCTTTGGAACTATACCAACTATTTGCAGTTGGCCGCCACCACCGAGGAGGCTTATGTCGCCCTGTGCAACATGCAAAAGGACATTCCCATCATCTCGACCCCGGATTACGTGCTGAAGGCCGCGGAAAACAGCAGCGACAAGGCCGAGGCGCTGCGCGACCTGGCCGCGTCCGTTCGTCAGGCGCTTACCATGTGGCGGAACGCCGACTATGAGGCGGCAAAGACCTGGCTGGATGTGTGCGCCGCCGATCAAGAGATGCTCAAGGCGGTCGGTATGAACATTTCCGTTTGAAGCTGAACCAAGTGCAGCAGCGCCAATAGCTTGACGGCGGGGACGACCCTGACACGAAAGCGATCCGATTTCGCCGGCGTTGTGTGATGGTTCTGTGACCTTTGGCGTGGTATGATGTACCCACGGAAATCAAAAAAAGAAAGAAGGTCATCTATATGAAGAAGATCATCGTCACCCTCCTGGTCGCCGTCCTCGCCCTGTCCGCCGTCGCGCTCGCCGAGACCTACAAGTCCGACGACCTTTCCTTCAAGTACGACGCCGACGCCTTCGACGTCGAGGTCGACGACCGCACCGACGACGAGACCACCGTGGTGCTCACGGGCAAGGACGCCGCCTGGGGCCAGACCTACGTCCGCTTCTACCTCAAGGAGCTGGAGAAGGGCGAGACCTTCCCCACCCCCGCCGAGTTCAAGCCCATCGCCGACGTGGAGGTCACCCAGGGCGACTGGAACGGCTTCAAGGACGTGTTCATGTACACCGTCGAGAACGACGACGGCACCAGCCAGCACTTCTTCGTCGCCCCCGTCGCCGATGACGACGACGGCGAGATCGAGGACCTGCTGACCGTGGAGATCGGCACCACCGCCATCGACGACGCGGACGCCGCCGCCCGCCGCGACGACCTGATCAGCGCCGTGGTGGACAGCCTGGTCGTCGACGACTGACGCATATAGATAGGGCCTCGGGTGCTTTTGCCCGAGGCCCTGTTTTCGTTATCGCTTCTTCTTCGCGGCGTAGTATACGGGCAGTCCGACGAGCGTGATGCCCACGCTGCACAGCGCCATGATGGTGGCCCGCGTGCCGGACAGGAAGAGCTGGCTGAATATGACGAACAGGCCGCTCAAGATGGCCAGCGCGGGGACGACGGGGTACAGCGGCACCCTGTACTTGCGCTCCCAGTCGGGGTGGAGGCGGCGCAGGCGGACGACGCAGGCAAAGGTCAGCGTGTAGAAGATCCAGCAGGAGAACACGCCGAGGTCCGTCAGCAGGTCGAACTCGCCGCTCAAAGAATAGACGCAAGCCAGCAGGCCGACCAGCAGGATGGCGTTGGCGGGCACGCGCCGGTCGTTGAGCCTGCTGAGCTGGCGGCTCCCGGGCAGCGTCCCCTGGGCCGCGAGCTGGTAGGCCACGCGGGAGCCGGACATCAGAAAGCCGTTGCCCGCGCCGATGACGGAGATGATGATGCCGATCTTGATGAGCAGCCCGCCCGAGCTGCCGAACAGCTTCGTCGCCACGGCGGTGGCCGGGGACTCGAGGCGCATCAGCTCGTCCGCGGGGATGACCCGCAGGTAGGCGATGTTGATGACCAGGTACACCGCCATGATGATGCAGACGCCGCTGACGATGGCCCGGGGCAGGTCCCTGCCGGGATGCTTCATTTCACCGGCGATGGTGCCGACGTTGGTCCAGCCCTCGAAGGCGAACAGCACCGCCAGCAGCGTGGACCCCAGCGCCCCGCCCAGGCTCACGCCCTCGCCCACCAGCGGCGACAGCACCGGCGCGTGGCTCTGGCCGCGCACGAAGCCGAACACCATCAGCAGTATCAGCGGTATCAGCTTGCAGGCGGTGGACACGATCTGCAGGCCGCCCGCCGCCCGGGAGCCCAGGCAGTTGGACGCCACTAAGAGCACGATCACGGCGATGCCCACAGGCAGCGCGTACTGCGGGCCGATCCACTCGCCCAGCTCCGACCCCACCTTGACGCCGTAGCCCGCCAGGAACGCCGGGTAGAATATGATGACCTGCATCCACCCCGCCAGGAAGCCGAGCCGGTCGTCGAAGGTGTCGCTCAGGTAGGCCACCATGCCGCCCGTCTTGGGGATGAGGATGGCGACCTCCGAGAACGTCAGCGCGGCGAAGATGCTGATGAGCCCGCCCAGCACCCACGCCAGTATGCCCAGCCCCGGCGCGCCGCCGGTGGCCTGATAGATGGCGTAGGGCTTGAAGAACACGCCCGCGCCGATCACGCAGCCGACCACGATGGACGTGGCCGTCATGAAACCCAGATTCTTCTTCATCTCATGCTTCGTTTCCATCGAAAAACACTTCCCCCGTCAGAGCATTCTCTCCATCTCGTGCCACGCCTCCCCGCCCCAGGTGGACGCGGACAGGCCGCGGTCTGTGAACCCCATCCGTTCATACATCGGCACCAGCCTGTCCAGGCAGGTGAGCACAAGGAGCCTGCGCCCCTTCCCGCGCTCCCGCGCGGCGAAGCCCTCCATCAGCGCCCGCCCCAGCCCGCGCAGGCGGTGCTCCGGCAGCACGTCCAAGCCCAGGATCATCAGCGCCCGGCCGTCGGGGTCGTGCAGCTTTTCGTCGGTGAAGAACTCGTCCCGGAAGGCCGTCTCGTCGGTGGCGATGCCGTTGATGAAGCCCGCCAGTCGGCCCGTCTCCCGGTCCACGGCCACCCAGAAGGCGTCCGACGCCGCCGCGATGCGAGCCAGCATGTGCGCCCGCGAGCACGCCTCGTTGGGCGGGAAGCAGATCTGCTCGATGGCGTTGGCCGCCTCGGCCTCGTCGGGCCGGATGGTCCTGAAGGTGTAGCGCGCGTCGATGTCGCTTCGCGTCATGTGTATCATCTCCCTCACAGGCTATCATACTCCATCCGGCGCGAAAATGCAAGGCGCGGCGCGAAAATGCGCCGCGCGTCCCGTCGGGGTGGCGTCATTCCGGCTGGGTGACGCAAGTATAACACAGCTTTCACATGCTGACAACAAATAAATACATCCAAGCAGTTTTTTGTTGCCACGGCGGCAGAAATGTGGTATCATTATGGGATAGAAATATTGCATCGAGGGGTCTTGCAGGCATGAAGGGGATACTGTTGATCGCGGAACAGCCCGACATCGTCGAAACCTTTACCGATATGCTCTCCCCCGCCTTTGACGTCACCCGCGTCCGGACCGAGGCCGAGGGCATGGAGGCGCTCAAGGAGCGCCGCGACATCGTCGCGGTGCTGATCGAGCTGGCCCTGGCCCGCGCCAGCGGCTTCGCGTTCGCCGAGCGCATGAAGGAATCCTCCTCCTTCTCCACCATCCCGATGATCGCCATCTCCGACGCGCTGCCCGTGCCGGAGGACGCCGACTGCATCGACCACGGCTTCTTCGACCTCATCACCGCCTTCGCGCCGCGGAAGCTGGTGTACAAGCGCATCGGGAACGCCATCCGCGCCAAGGATTCGCTGTCCTTGCAGGAGCTGGAGAAGATGCTCAAGCAGCTCCCGTCCTGCATCTTTTTGAAGGACGCCGAGGGCAAGTACGTGTTCTCCACCCAGTACTGGCACCACCTGGACACCGAGGGCGACCCGGATTGGACCATCCGCGGCAAGACCGACCTGGACATCCGCAAGGACAAGGAGAACGCCATGAAGGCCATGGAGGCCGACCGGCACATCCTGGAGACCGGCGAGGGCGCCGAGTACATCATCGAGGAGAACGAGGACGGCGTGCGCGACTTCTTGCAGCTCATCAAGCGGCCCGTGTACGGAGAGGATGGCAAGATCAGCGGCATCATCGCGCTCATCAACAACGTGACGGACTACCAGCTTTTGAAGCTCGAGCTGGAGAAGCGGGCCAAGACCGACGCGCTGACCGGGCTGTTGAACAAAAAGGCCGCCACCGACCTGATACGGATGCTCCTGATGAAGCCCCGGCAGGAGGTGGGCCGCAGCGCCCTGTTGATGATCGACGCCGACCACTTCAAGCACATCAACGACACCTTCGGCCACGCCGAGGGCGACCGGGTGCTGGCGGAGATCGGGCGCATCATCCGCAACAGCTGCCGCAACGAGGACGTGGCCGGGCGCATCGGCGGCGACGAGTTCATGGTGTTCATGCGCCACACCGCCGCGCCGGAGAACGCCTGCCGGCTGGCCGAGCGGTTGCAGGCCCAGGTGCAGCACGCCTTCGCGGACGACCCGCTGGCCGGGCACGTGTCGCTGTCCATCGGCATCGCGCTGTGTCCCGAGCACGGGCAGACCTTCGAGGCCCTGTTCAAGGTCGCCGACGACGCGCTGTACAAGGTCAAGTCCACGAGCAGAGGAAAATACCTGGTATAACGGATCGGGGGGACGCCGCGGCGTCCCCCCTGATCTATTAGTCCGACACGTCCACGTCCGGGACGATCTGGATGGCGTAGCCGGGATAGGCTTCCTGGATCTCCCGCTGGATGATCTCGACGCCCTCCCGGGGCCGGATGTCGAAGCTCATGACCACGTCGAAGCGCATCTCCTTGCGGGCGGCGTCCAGGTAGAAGCCGTGGAGCTGCATGGCCCAGTCGTGCTGGAGCACGCGCTTGCGCACGTCGTTCTGGATGCGCGCGGCCTCGCCGTCGCCGGTATTGTAGGAGTAAAGCCCCACGCCGGTCAATATCACGCCCGTGGCCTTGTAGACCTTGGCCTCGAGGCTGCGGGTCAGCCGGTCCACCGCATCCACGGTCATGGTGTCGGGCAGCTCCAGGTGGACGGAGGCGTAGTTGCGGTCGGGGCCGTAGTTGTAGAGGATGAGGTCATACGCGCCGCGCACCTCCGGGGGCTCGCTCAGCATGCGCTTGATCTCGAGGGTGGTCTCCGGCTCGGCCCGCGCGCCGAGGATCTCGTTCAAGGTCTCGTTCATCATCTCGATGCCGGACTTGATGATGAACACGGAGATGACCGCGCCCACCCACGCCTCCAGCGACACGCCGGTGAGCGTGTAGATGATGGCCGACCCCAGCACGGAGGCGGACAGTATGGCGTCGAAGGTGGCGTCGGAGCCGGAGGCGATCAGCGAGCCGGAGTTGACCTTCTCGCCCTGGGCCTTCACGTAGCGCCCGAGGGCCAGCTTCACCGCGATGGCCACCGCGATGATGACCAGCGACACCGCGCTGTACTCGGCCTTCTCCGGATGGATGATCTTCTTCACGGACTCCACCGCCGAGGTGATGCCCGCGTACAGCACGATGCCCGACACGATCATGGCGCTCAGGTACTCGATGCGGCCGTAGCCCAGCGGGTGCTTCTTGTCCGGCAGCCGGCCCGCCAGCTTCGTGCCCACGATGGTGATGATGGACGACAGCGCGTCCGACAGGTTGTTCACCGCGTCCAGCGTCACCGCGATGGAGTGGGACACCACCCCGATCACCGCCTTGAACGCCGCCAGGAACACGTTCGTCAGGATGCCGATGACGCTCGTGCGGATGATGACGCCGTCCCGGTTCGCCATCGTCGCCTGCATGGTGTCGTTGTTTGCCATTTCTCATGCACCTCTGTTTTTTTCCTTTCATTATACCATTATCTTCGGGACATCGCAAGCATGAATCAAGCCTTTGCGCGCGGAGGCTTTCGCCGAAAGCAAAACCCACGGTTGCGCCTTTCGATTTTATATGCTACAATAGTAGTATATTGAATATAGGAGGCGCGGCGCATGGCACAGGGCAGACCGGGCGGGCCGGGCGGACATTTCGGCCGGGGTTTTTTGACGGAGGAGGAGAAGGCGAACCAGCCGACGGTGACGCCGGCGCTGTTGAAGCGGGTATTTTCATATCTCAAGCCCTACTCGGGGCGGCTGGTGCTGGTGCTCATCTGCATCGCGGCCTCGTCGTTCTTCACGCTGCTGCCGTCGATACTGACGGGCAAGATCGTAGACGAGGGCCTGGTGAAGCGGGACCTTCGGGCGCTGGTGTTTTACATCGTGCTGTCCCTGGCGGTGACGCTGGCGGCGAACCTGATCGGCGTGGCGGAGAGCTACATCAACACCTGGATCGCCCAGCACATCACCTACGACATGCGCAACCAGATGTACCGCCACCTGCAAAAGATGTCCCAGCGGTTCTTCACCACCAACAACCAGGGCGACATCATCACCCGCATGACCAGCGACATCGACGGGGTGAAGCAAGTCATCGTCAACACGTTCTCGAGCATCCTGTCCAACGCCATCACCCTGGTCATCGCCATGATCGCCATGTTCCGCAAGAACTGGATACTGGCGCTGATCGGCATCGTGGCGGTGCCGCTGTTCACGCTGCCCACCCGACAGGCCGGCAAGACCCGCTGGAAGTTCGCCAACGAGTCCCAGGCCTGCAACGACGAGATCAACGGCATACTGAACGAGACGCTGTCCGTCAGCGGGCAATTGCTGAGCAAGCTGTTCGGCAAGGAGGACTACGAGTACGAGCGCTACGAGTCCGCCAACGCCCGGATGATCAAGCTGAACATCCGCGAGGGCATGGCGGGCCGGTGGTTCCGGGTCATACTGTCCACGTTCACCAGCATCGGCCCGATGCTGATCTACCTGGTGGGCGGGATATTGATGATCCGCCACGGCCACGACCTCACCATCGGCGACATCACGGTGCTGGTGGCGCTCTTGGGCAAGATGTACATGCCGGTGAACAGCTTACTCAACATCCAGGTGGACTGGATACGCTCGATGGCGCTGTTCACGCGCATCTTCGACTACTTCGACATCCCCGTGGAGATCGAGAACGCCCCGGACGCCGTGACGCCCGCGACGGTGGTGGGCGACGTGACCTTCGACCACGTGTCCTTCGCCTACGAGGAGCCCAAGCGCGTGCTGAAGGACGTGTCCTTCACCCTCAAGGCGGGCAGCAGCATCGCCATCGTCGGCCCGTCGGGGTCGGGCAAGAGCACCATCATCAACCTCATCCCCCGGCTGTACGACGTGTCCGAGGGGGCGGTGACCTTCGACGGCGTGGACGTGCGCAAGCTGGACCTGCACTTCCTGCGCAGCCAGGTGGGCGTGGTCAGCCAGGAGACGTACCTGTTCAACGGCACCATAAGGGAGAACCTGCTGTACGCCAAGCCCGACGCCACCGAGGCCGAGATGGTCGAGGCGCTCAAGAAGGCCAACATCTACGAGTTCGTGTCGAAGCAGGCCGACGGGCTGGACGCGCAGGTGGGCAACCGTGGCCTCAAGCTGTCCGGCGGCGAGAAGCAGCGGCTGTCTATCGCCCGGGTGCTGTTGAAGGACCCGACGATATTCATATTCGACGAGGCCACCTCCGCGCTGGACTCCATCAGCGAGCAGAAGATCCAGGAGGCCATCGACCCCATCATCCAGAGCCGCACCAGTATACTGATCGCCCACCGGCTGTCCACCATACTGGCCGCGGACGAGATATTGGTGGTGAAGGACGGGCAGATCGTGGAGCGCGGCCAGCACAAGGCGCTGGTGGCCCGGGATGGCGTGTACCGGGAGCTGTACGAGACGCAGTTCTCCAAGGCGCTGCTGCCCGAGGACGACGGGCCGTCCGAGCTGGAGCAGTACATATGGGGCCAGCAGGCCGCGGACGAGCCGGACGAGGCATAAAAAAAGGACCGGGCGGGGACGTCGCGCAGACGTCCCCGCCTTTCTGTCACTCCTCGAACACGATGGAGGCGTCGCTCTTCAACGCCAGGTGCGCCTCGGCCTCCATGCACTTGATGATGCCGTTGATGACCGGGACAACTGAGAGGTCGTCCCAATGCCTTCCCCCGATGGGGAAGGTGGCAGCCCGAAGGGCTGACGGATGAGGTCCCCGGGCGGGCGCCGCAACGGCGCCCCTACGGGATGGCGGGTATTGCACTGGTGCCTGGTGCCTGATGCCTGGTGCCTGTCCGCCCCGGGCGGGCGCTGGGGGCAGCGCCCCTACTCCCTACTCCCTACTGCCTACTCCCTCGTCCCCCTAATCCCCCGGATTCAACCGTATCACCATCACGTCATGGGGTTCGATGACGCAGTTCAGGTGGAGCGTGCCGCGGTCGACGTGGAGGGCGGCCATGCGATAGGCGGGCATGGAGGCGTTGTCGAGGTAGGAGCGCTGCCACTCGTTGATGACGCGGGGGTAGCCGAAGCGCTGCCAGTTCTCGTAGAGGTTCCCGCCGGTGCGCCGTCCCACGGAGAAGAACTCAGCGTTCCACACGGTCCCCGAGACGCCGCGGATGTCGATGGTGTAGACCTGCCGGTCGCCGCTGACGCACATGGTATAGGGGTCGGCGATGACCTGCCGGGAGAGCATGTGCTCGATGGCGTCCCGGTCGTAGTGGCAGTACTGGTAGAACAGCATCACGAAGCCCCGCCCGCTTCTAAGCGCGATGTAGCCGTCCCCCTCCTCCAGCACGTCGCCCTGGAGCATCCGCAAGAGCTGCATGCCGTAGTAGGCGCTCTTGCGCAAGCCGTCCGCGGTCATCAGGCCCAGGCTCCCCACCAGGTCGGAGGCCACGAACGCGAAGTCCAGGTGGGCCATCACGTCGGACAGGGTCCAGTAGGCCATGCTGGACACCAGGTCCCGGTTCTCCAGCACGGTCTTGGCGATATAGGCCGACTTGTAGCAGATGTCGTTGCTGGGGTCGGTCTGGGAGACGTTGCCGTTCCAGCGGTCGATGCACACCCGGTCGGGGCCGTAGCCCTCGGCCTTGAGCCGCTTCGACACCTCTATAAGCGCCCTGTGGGTGTAGTCGGCATCCACGAAGTAGTTGGGGTTGCGCTTCAGGAGACTGCGGTCCTCGCGCATGCTGTCGATCGTCCGGCGGGTGAAGCGGCGCATGTCGATGGGATAGAGGCGCAGGGACATCATGTCCGGCATGCAGTCGTTTGCGCGGCAGTAGTCCAGGAAGGGCTGGAAGGCCGTGTCCCAGTCCACGGCGATGCGGGTCACGTCCGCGCCGGGGCCGAGGAACGCCGCCTCGGGGCACACGGCCTTCACCGCCCGGCGGGTGCGCTTGTACAGCTCCAGCCAGTCCTCGAGGCTCAGCAAATTGTGCAGGAACACGTTGTAGATCATGGCCGACGTGAACCGCCACGTGCGCACGCGCTCCACGCCGAACTGCCTTACGAAGAACTCCATCGTCGCCCGGATGAGGCCCTCCCACTTGTCCCAGTCGTTGGGCGGGGTGACGTTCATCTTGTTCAAAAAGCGTATCTCACCGGTGTCCGGGCGGGTGAGCCTCAGCGGCATAAAGCTGAACTCGACGTAGGGCTTCAGTCCCTCGGACAGCACGAAGCGCAGGCAGGTGTCCAGGCTTCGGAAGTTGTACATGGGCTGGCTGTTGCTGTCCTCCTCGTAGATCATCATGTCGTCGTTGAACACGTCGTGGAAGTACAGGTACTCGAAGTCCAGGTCCTGCTTGGCGCGGCGGATCTGGGCCTGGATCGTGGTCTTGAGGAGGTCGCTGGCGGTGCAGATGGCCATGACCCGGTTCCAGCCGTAGTTGAAGGGCGTCCCCTCCTGGTCCGCGTCGAAGGCCAGCACCCGCTGCTCGCTGGCGAGGCCGCCGGAGGCGATGTCCTCCTCCCCGTCGTGGCGGATGTACTTGCGGATGCTGTCGTAGAGCTCCATGTCCTGGGCGCGCAGGGACTCGCCGGGGACGTTTTCCATCAGGTGGGTGCGGAAGTACTTGGGTGTCACGCCCAGGGCGTTCTTGAAGGCCGATATGAACGCGCTGGGGCCGGAATAGCCGGTGGCGTAGGCGATGTCGGTGACGGAGCGGTCGCTGTCCCGCAGCAGCTCCAGCGCCACGCGGATGCGCTGCTGGTGCACCAGGTCCGTGAACGACATGTCCATGTACTTGCGCAGGCTGCGCGACAGGTACTCCGCCGTCACGCCGATGTGGGCCGCGGCATCGGTCAGCAGCGCGCCGTCGCAGGCGTGGGCCTGCGCATAGGCGTAGGCGGCGCGGAGGTAGTCGTACACGTTGGGCTCGCTGTCCGTGGGCGCGGCCTCGGCGGTAAAATCCGAAAAGTTGGCGTAGAGGTAGTCGTAGAGCAGTATGGCGCGGCCCGTGAACAGCAGCTCGTTGGGCACCGCCGCGCTGTATTGCAGGTCGAACAGGTTGGCCAGCCTGCGCCGCACGTCCGACAGCGTGCCCGACAGGTCCTGGTCGTGGTCGCCGGAGAAGCAGCGGATGGTCCGGCCCCGCGGCGCGCGGGTGAGCTGGCGCAAGAGCTGGTCCGGCATCGTCAGCTGCAATAGCCGCACGTCCCGCCCGTGGGTCAGCGTGTACAGCGACCCCGGCTCCACCGCGATGAAGTCCTCCGCCGTCAGCGTATATGTCTCCGCGTTCACGCGCAGGCGCACCGACCCCTTCAATAGGTAGAAGATCAAATGATCCCGGCTCCAGTTCAGCTCGTGCAGCCGCGGGCTCAAAATCGAGAAAAATGGCGCGCTCATGCTCAAACCCCGTCCAAAAATATCAGAATCTTGACCTGACCATTTATAACATAATAGCACACACGATAAGGAATTGCAAGCTTCATGTTAAAATCAAGGTCATATCTTCTATACAAAGAGTTTTGGATCGTGTTTTTCATTTCCATAGAAACAAGCTAAAATGTTCCCAGTGGCACGGAAGGCGTGCCAAGCGAGAGGAAACAATAGAAAGAGGAGGAACCACCATGAAGAAACTGGTCACCATGATCCTGGTCGTCTGTCTGCTGCTCGCGACGGTGTGCGGCGCGCTCGCGGAGGAGAAGAAGGTCATCGCGCTGTGCGTCGCGCAGGTGAGCAACGAGTTCCAGTCCCGCATCAAGGACGCCATGGAGAAGTACGCCGAGGACAACGGCCTGAACGACAAGTACGAGTTCACCGTCTTTGACGCCAACTTCGACACCGCCAAGCAGCTCGAGCAGGTGGAGAACGCCATCGGCCAGGGCGCCGCGGGCGTCGTGATGATCCCCGTTGACATGAAGGGCTCCGTGCCCGCCGTGCAGGCCTGCCTGGACGCCGGCGTGCCGGTGGTCGGCTGCAACAGCGACATTGAGGACAACACCCTGTTCGACTGCTACGTCGGCTCCGATACCGTCGATTCCGGCCACATCGAGATGCAGGCGCTGGCCGAGGCCATGGGCGGCGAGGGCAAGCTGGTCGAGATGGAGGGCAACTACGGCGAGTCCCCGCAGATCCTGCGCGATCAGGGCATCCGCGACATCGTCGAGCAGTATCCCGACATCGAGATCGTCTACAACGACACCGGCAAGTGGAGCCGTGACGAAGCCAAGACCAAGATGGAGAACTGGATCATGCAGGGCCTGATGGACGACGCGAAGGCCGTTGTCTGCCACAACGACGCCATGGCCGTGGGCTGCATGATGGCCCTCGAGGAGAACGGCATGAACGACATCCTGATCGCCGGCATCGACGCCAACGCCGACATGCTGGGCTACCTGAAGGAAGGCCGCGTCGCCGTCACCGTGTTCCAGAACGCCGCCGGTCAGGGCGAAGGCGCCATCAAGGCCGTCGTCGACCTGGTGGAAGGCAAGGAAGTGCCGCAGTTCGACTGGATCCCCTACGAGCTGGTCACCGTGGAGACCGCGGACGACTACCTGGCGCTGCTGGGCTGATCTGAACACACCTGACGACACCTGAACGCCGAGCAGGCGGGGAACGCCTTCCCCGCCTGCTTTCATAAAAGGGGGAAGGGGGAGCGCGGCACGCTCCCCCGGATATCAGATCTCAACGAGATAGGGGGCAAGATCGTGGCTAACGAGACGCGAAACATATTGGAGCTTCGGGAGATCGACAAGCAATTTCCCGGCGTTCACGCGCTGGATCACGTGAGCTTCACCGTCAAGGCGGGCACCGTCCACGGCATCATCGGGGAGAACGGCGCGGGCAAGTCCACCTTGATGAAGATACTCATCGGCATCCAGCCGCCCACCTCCGGCAGCGTCATCTTCGACGGCGAGGAGGTCCACTTCAAGAACCCGGCGGAGGCCCTGCGCCGCGGCATCGCCATGGTGCACCAGGAGCTGATGCCCATCCCGGAGTTGACGGTGGCCCAGTCCATCTTCATCGGCAAGGAGCCCACCGGCCCGCTGGGACACATCAGCGACCGGCAGATGGTGGCCGAGACCCAGAAGCTGTTCGACCGGCTGAGGATCACCATCGACCCCAGGGTCAAGGTCGGCACGCTGTCCACCGCCAACATACAGATGCTGGAGATCGCCAAGGCCATCTCCTACGACGCCAAGCTCATCATACTGGACGAGCCCACCTCGTCGCTGACGGAGAACGAGGTGGAGAAGATGTTCGACATGATGACCATGCTGAGATCCCAGGGCGTCACCATGCTCTACATCTCCCACAAGATGAACGAGATCACCCGCATCACCGACGAGGTGTCGGTCATGCGCGACGGCCACTACATCTGCACGATGGTCACCGCCGAGCACACGCTGGACGAGATGATCAGCGCCATGGTCGGCCGCGACATAGAGAACATGTTCCCGAAGCTGGACGCCGAGATCGGCGACGTGCTGCTGGAGGTCAAGGGCCTGACCCGCAAGGGCGTGTTCGAGGACATCTCCTTCCAGGTCCACAAGGGCGAGATCCTGGGCGTGGCCGGCCTGGTCGGCGCGGGCCGAAGCGAGGTCATGCGCGCCATATTCGGCCTCGACCCGCTGGACGCCGGCGAGATCTTCGTGGACGGCAAGAAGGTGGAGATCAAGTCTCCCAAGGACGCCATCGCCCTGGGCATGATGTTCCTCACCGAGGAGCGCAAGCGCGACGGCCTGTTCCTGATCCACTCGGTATCGGACAACATGACCATCGCCAACATCGACGCCTACACGGGCGGTCCCATCCTGGACAAGAAGAAGATGCGCAAGGACGTGGCTGAGCAGATCGAGCTGTTGTCCACCAAGACGCCCTCCCAGGAGCAGATCATCAACAACCTGTCCGGCGGCAACCAGCAGAAGGTGCTCTTGAGCAAGTGGCTGCTCACCGATCCCCGCATACTGATCGTGGACGAGCCCACCCGCGGTATCGACGTGGGCGCCAAGGCGGAGATCCACCTGCTGCTGTCCAAGCTGGCCCAGCAGGGCTGCGCGGTCATCATGATCTCCTCCGAGCTTCCCGAGATCCTCGGCATGTCGGACCGCATCATGGTCATGCACGAGGGCGTGAAGTCGGGCGAGATCACGCGGGCGGACGCCAACGAGGAAAACGTGATGCACATGGCCTTCAGCGTGCCCGCCAAGGGCTGACATACAGGGGAGGATCAATATATGAAAAACAAGCTCGATCTCAAGCAGATCATGCTCAAATACGGCACGATCATCGTGCTGCTGGCGATGTGCCTCATCATGTCCATCATATCGCCCAACTTCCTGAAGTCCCGCAACATCCTGAACATCCTAAAGCAGATCTCCATCTACGTCATCATCGGCTATGGCGTCACCTTCATCATCATCACCGGCGGCATCGACCTGTCCTCGGGCATGCTGGTCGCCGTGTCGAGCATGATCGTGGGCTCGCTGGTCATCCGGGCCGGCATGCCCTGGCCCATCGCCTGCGTCATCACCCTGGTTGCCGGCGCGGTGGTCGGCGCGTTCAACGGCTTCCTGGTCGCCTTCTTCCACCTGCCCGCCTTCCTGGCGACGCTGGGCACGAAGCTGGCGCTCAAGGGCACGGCGCTGTTCATCTCCGACAAGCCCATCAACGGCTTCTCCGACAGCTTCAAGTTCCTGGGCCAGGGCAACCTGCTGGGCGTCCCGATGCTGATCTACATCATGCTGGTGGTCGCCATCGTCTCCCACTACCTGCTGGCCCACACCAAGTTCGGCCGCTACACCTACGCCATCGGCGGCAACAAAGAGGCGGCCCGCGTTTCCGGCATCAACATCGAGAAGGTCACCATCATGGTCTACTCCTACGCGAGCACCCTGGCGGCCCTGGCCGGCATCCTGCTGACCTCCCGCATCATGACCGCCTCCCCCATCAACGGCGAGGGCTTTGAGATGGAGGCCATCACCGGCGCGGCCATCGGCGGCATCTCCATGTCCGGCGGCGTGGGCACCATCTGGGGCACCCTGGTCGGCGCGCTGATCGCCGGCGTGCTGAACAACGGCCTCGACCTGATGCTGGTCGGCGCCTACGCGCAGCAGATCTTCAAGGGCTTCATCATCCTGGCCGCCGTCATCCTGGACCAGTACCGCTCCAAGCACAGGTGATCCCATCCTGACAAATCCGAAAGGAGTTTCAATATGATAAACGCGAAAGACAGACAGATCGTCCGCGAGCTGGCCAAGCAGGTCAAGGACCGCGCCGAGCTGCCCGAGATGGAAGCCCGGCGGGAGCTGTGGTACCAGCACAACGACCTAAAGACCACCCGTCCCGTCATCTCCACCTTCCCGGAGGTGGCCTGGCACGAGATCATCCCGCCGGAGAGCCTCCAGTGCGAGGATGAGGAGGCCCGCTTCATGGAGACCATCCTGCGCGGCAAGCTGTTCCGCGCCGACGTCATCCAGGACGACGTGCCCATCGAAAAGACCTGGGAGGTCACCAAGCTCATCACCGACGACGGCTGGATCAAGGGCGGCCACGCCTCGGTGTCCAACAACCCGGACTACCGCGACAACTGCCTGGGCGGCATCAACTACCTGTGGCGGCACGACTACAAGTTCAACCCCAACGCCGGCCACTTCAGCCCCGTCATCATCGAGCCCGAGGACCTGAAGCTCATCAAGACCCCCGTGGTCACCTACCACGAGAAGGAGTCCCTGGAGCGCCTCGCCATCCACCAGGACGTGCTGGGCGACATCCTGGACGTGCAGTTCAGGGGCCAGAAGTGGCTGTACTTCGCGATGATGGAGACCTACACCAACCTGCGCGGTTTGCAGGAGGTCATGGAGGACATCTACGAGGAGCCCGAGATGCTCGAGGACGGCATGCAGATGATCGCCGACGGCTACAACGCGCTGCTCGACCAGTACGTGAAGTACGACCTGCTGGACCTGAACAACGACCAGTCCTACTCCGGCTCCGGCGGCCTCAACTACACCCGCGACCTGCCCAAGTACCCCGGCGGCGCCAAGGACACCCGCAATTTCTGGGGCTTCTGCGAATCCCAGGAGTTCACCATGGTCGGCCCCGAGCAGCACTGGCAGTTCGTCATGAAGCACGAGGCCAAGATCGCCGAGCGCTTCGGCCTGTTCAGCTACGGCTGCTGCGAGCCCGCGGACAACAAGCTCAAGTACATCCTGAAGATCCCCGGCATCCGCCGCATCTCCGTGTCCCCCTGGGCCAACGTCGAGGTGTGCGCCGAGCAGATCAAGAACAAGGCCGTGTACTCCTGGAAGCCCATGCCCTCCATCTTCATCAACAACTACGAGCACATCGAGGGCCTGGTCCGCAAGATGCTCGAGGCCACCAAGGCCCACGGCTGCTGCCCGGAGATCGTCTTAAAGGACACCGGCACCTGCAACAACGACCCCGCCAGCTACGGCCGCTTCACCCAGCTCTGCCGCAGGCTGATCGAGGAGTACCACGGATAAGGAGGCGAATATCATGAGATTCGGAGCCTGCATCGATACCTTATACACCGAGCTCGACTGGTACGACCGCATGGCGGCGGCCAAGGCCGACGGCTTCGACGCCGTGGAGTTCTGGGACTGGCGCGAGCGCGACCTTGAAAAGGCCGCAGCCAGCGCGAAGAAGGCCGGCATACTCATCAGCGGCTTCAACGGCGACGCGGACTACTCCCCCGTCGACCCGGAGCACTACGAGCCCTACCTGGCGGAGCTCAAGAAGTCCATGGACGCCGCCAAGATTCTGGGCGCGCCTACGGTGACCATCCACTCCAACGCCCTGGGCGACGGCGGCATCGTGGTCGATCACTACGACGAGCTGTCCGACACGGTGAAGCTGTGCTCCATGTACCGCACCCTCACCGCCGCGGCGAAGCTGGCCGAGGAGACCGGCATACAGATCAACCTCGAGGGGCTGAACATCTACACCGACCACGTCGGCAACTTCCTGGCCTACACCCGGATGGCCGCGGAGGTCGTGCGCCTGATCGGGTCCCCGAAGCTCAAGATACTGTATGATGTGTATCACATGCAGATCAACGAGGGCCGCATGTGCGACATCATCGCCGCCTACGGCGACACCTTCGGCCACGTCCACATCGCGGACGTCCCCGGCAGGCACGAGCCCGGCACCGGCGAGATCAACTACGTCAAGGTCTTGAAGTGCCTCGATGCCATCGGCTACAAGGGCATCGTCGGCTGCGAGCTGTTCCCGGCCACCGACACCGCCACCGCGGTCAAGGCCATCATGGATGTCAAGAGAGCCGTAGAGGCTTGATCAGGAGGATATTACGATGAAAGAAGTACG
>JAFUWR010000065.1 GCA_017471125.1 Clostridia bacterium
CGCCCGGGCCGAGGCCGAGCGCCCCGCGGGGCTGGAATTGCGGCTCTTATTGTACTCCGCCGGGGAGATCGGCATGCACGACCACGCCGCCGAGTTCGCGCGGCTGGCCCTGCAGGAGACGCCCTACGACCGGGAGCTGCTGCACGGCCGCGCGGTGGCGCTGACCAACGCGGGCGCGGCGGACGAGGCCGCGCTGTGCTGGGAGCGCATCCTGCGCCTAGACCCGGAGGACAGCGTGGCGCTGTACTACCAGGCCGCGGCCCGGGAGGGGACGCTGGAGCTGCCGCTGGACTATGGCTACGGCGTGCCCGAGGCTGAGCACCTGCGCCGCCTGGAGACGCTGTCCAAGGCGCTGGGCGAGGGCTTCGAGGCCATCCGGGATCGCTGGGTCAACGACGCCGACTTCCGCCGCCTGGTGCGCTGGGCGGTGCGGGTGGACGACCCCCGGCTGGGCAAGGCGTCCATGACGGTGCTGGCCACCCTCGAGGAGGACGACGCCCGCAGCACCCTGCGGGAGCTGATGTTCGCCCCGGAGGTGGGCCGTGACTTAAAGCTCCACGCCGCCGTGCTGATGAAGCTCCAGGACCGGGCGCTGTCTGAGATATTGCCCGCGCCGATGGATTCCCTGGGCGAGGCGCTGGTGGACCCGGACGAGCTTTTGAAGCCCATGCCGGTGGGCGACCGGCAGTTGGTGCGCTACGCCGACGAGGTGCTGGAGCAGGAATACGGCCTGTCGGCCCGGCCCGTGCTGGCGCTGATGTGGATGACCTACCGCCGCCTGCGGGGCACCAAGGGCGACCCGCTGACCCGCATCGGGGCCGCGGCGGGGGGACTGGCCTGCAACTACCTGATGGCTGCCGGCGAGAAGCCCGACATGGGGCGGCTGGCGAAGCTGTTCGGGTGCAGCCCCCGGCAGTTGGTGTTCTGCGCGAGCCGCATCGCCGACCGCCTCGAACAGAAGGACAGGGGATAATATATGAAGCTACACGATTTTGACGCCAAGTTCTACGATTACGTCCGGGTGCAGATGGCGATGATGCCCGCGCTCAAGGAGGACGAGATCGAGGAGAAGTACAACCAGATGATGCAGAGCTGGCTGAACGCCCCGGCCACGTGGCTGGACGGCGTGAAGCCCGTGGACTACTTCAAGCGCTACGACGCGCCGAAGGACCTGATGAAGCTGCTCGAGGGCTACCTGACCCGGGACATCGGCCTGCCCGAGCCGCTGTACGCTCGCATCGTGGAGATCGGAGAGCCCTGCGCCGAGGCGCTGACCCGCTTCGCCGGGGACCGGGACAGGCCCGCGGCCCTGCGTTCCACCGCCATCGCGCTCCTGCGGGACATCGGCTCCGAGAAGCCCGCCGACCTGTATATCGAGCTGGTCTGCCGCGCCAAGGACGGGGACGACCTGGCTGAGCTGGCCTGCGATGCCTTAAAGGACATGGACATAGACCTGTCGGAGAAGCTGCTTTCGCGCTACGACGGCGCGACGACCTTTGGCAGGATGATGCTCCTGGAGGTCCTGGTCAAGCAAGGTAAGGGCGACAGGGTCTACGACATCCTGGTGGACGGCCTGCGCCGGGACGCCGAGCGCCGCGGGCTGTACGCGGGCCTGCTGGCCGACATGGGCGACGAGCGGGCCGTGGAGCCGTTGAAGGCGGCCGCCGCCTTGAGCGACCTGCGCTATCTGGATTACCTCGAGATCCGCGACGCCATCGAGAGCTTGGGCGGCGACCCCGGCCAGCCCCGCGAGTTCAACGGCGACCCGGATTATGAGACGATGCGGAACATGTAGATCAGGGAGTAGGGAGTAGGGAGTAGGGAGTAGGGGAGAACGGCCGTGTAGGGGCGCTATGCCTTCCCCTTTAGGGGAAGGTGGCAGCGCCGAAGGCGCTGACGGATGAGGTCAGCGCCCGTCGTAGGGGCGGCGTCGCGCCGCCCGCCCGATGAGATCAACCCCGCCGAAGGAGGTCAGACGATGTTTTGTTCAAGATGTGGAAAAAAGGTATTGGACTCGATGCTGTTTTGCCCCTTCTGCGGCGCGGAGCTGATCCTGCCGGAGCAGGACGGGGCGGGCGCTTCGCCCAAGGACGACGAGCGCTTCTCCTTCGACCTGCCGGACGAACCCATCGAGGCCGCGCCCAAGGGCGACACGTTGAAGCCCCTGGAGGAGACCCCGGAGTGGTCCAAGGCCCCGGAGGAGGACGAGGAGGACGACGACTTCAAGGTGACGCCCCCGTCGCGGCCCGAACCGGCGCCTGAACCGGAACCAGAACCCGAACCGGAGCCGGAGCCCGAACCGCCCCGGCGTCCCCAGCGGCCCGAGACCGTCGCGCCCGCCCGCCGTCGCCCGCAGGAGAGATCCAAGTCACTGGACGACATGTTCATGGACGACGATGACGACTACGACGCCTTCGAGGAGGCCATGGAGCGCTCTGAGCGCCGCCGCCAGCGCAGCTATGGCAGCCGCTACGAGGACGAGGACGACGATGACGACGATGAGGAGGAGAGCTTCTTCTTCCGCCACCTGCGGGCCATCGTGGGCATCATCCTGCTGCTCGCGCTGATCGGCGGGCTGGCCTTCTACGTCATGACCGACCCCGGCCAGGCGATGCTGGCCCGGGTGGATTTGCCGCTGCCGTTCATCAAGGCCGAGACCTACCGCCGCCTGGGGGACGAGGCGTACCAGATGGGCGACTTCAACCGGGGCGACACCTACTACAAGCGGGCCTTTGACAAGGACCCCTCCGCCAAGCCCGCCGCCGCCGCGGCGTTCAGCCGCCAGGGGTACGAGGCGTACCAGGCGGGCCGCTACGCCGAGGCGGGCGCGTACTACGAGCGCGCGCTGGCCCAGGACCCGACGAATTACAACTACGCCTCCTCCGCGGCGATGGCCTACCTATCCGACGAGAACAAGGACAAGGCCGTGGAGCTGCTCAAGCGCTGCGCGGAGATCGATCCCCAGGCCGTGGAGCCCTACATCTACCTCTACAACCAGTACCCCGACGCCAACACCCGCCCCACCGAGATCACCCGCATCCTCGAGCAGGGCTACCTGGCGACGGGCGACGCGCGGCTGAAGCTCGACTGACATGCGCGACCCTAAATTCGTCCTGGCCCCGATGGACGGCATGACCCGGGCGTCGTTTCGGCTGATCTGCTTCCAGTACGGCGCGGACGGCGCGACCACCGAGATGATACAGTCCCTGGCCCTGGGCCGGGCGAAGCGCCGCTTGAGCGACACCTTCCGGGAGACGATGGTCCGCCTGCCGGGGGAGGGAGACCTGGCCGCGCAGCTGATCGGCAGCGTGCCCGCGATGATGGGCGAGTCCGCCCGTCGGCTGACGGCCATGAACCGCTTCGACGCCATCGACATCAACATGGGCTGTCCCGCCCGGAAGGTGGTGGGCAGCGGCAACGGCTCGGCTTTATTGAAGGACCCCGACAGGGCCGTGGCGGTGATGCGGGCCGTGCGGGAGGCCACCGACCTGCCCGTGCGGTTGAAGCTGCGGCTGGGCTGGGATGGGGAGCACATCACCGCGCCCGCACTGGTGGCCGAGGCCGGGAGACTGGGCTTTGATAGCGTCACCCTCCACGGCCGCACCCGCATGCAGATGTACAAGGGCGCGGTGGACGTGGACGCGATGCGGGCGATCTGCACGGCGTCCGCCATCCCGGTCTACGCCAACGGCGGGGTCACGGAGGCCGCCGACGCGCTGACCTTTCTCGAAGCCACCGGCGCGGCGGGCGTGTCCATCGGCCGCGCGGCGCTCAAGCGCCCCTGGATATTCGACGACATCCGCCGCCTCCGCGCGGGCCAGCCGCTGTACGAGCGGGACGCCTCCGAGCGCGTGGCCGTGCTGGAGCGGCTGGCGACGCTGGCCTGCGGCCTGCGCCCGGAGATCGTCGCCATCTGCGAGATGCGCAAGTTCTCCTCCTGGCTGCTGCCAGGGCTGACCGGGGCGGGGGAGGTGCTGCGTTCCCTCAACGCCGTCACCACCCTAAACGGCTACCGCGCGGCGCTGGACCGTTTTCTGGACGGCCTCGCCCGTTCCCATGACACGGACTACCACCCAGAGCTGGCGGGGACGGTCGGCCTCGACACCGTATGAACGCGGCATAAGCGCCGCGTTCATTCTTTTATTTCAGCATAAGTCAAAATTATCAAACTATTTTTGTGCAAAATGCCAGTAGACGGAAGTTTGGTTTTGTCGTAAACTTATAATATATTAGGCGTATCGTAGCAAATATGCCCTGTACGCATCGCTCTGGCGGGCGCGGGGACGTTTGTCATGTGCGTCCTCAATACAAAAAGGAGGCAACACCATGAAGATCGCGTTTGACGTCGACGTCCTGGCCAAGCAGATGAGCATCACCGACATGGTGCACAAGGTGGCGGATTGGGGCTACAAGTACATCGAGCAGTCCCCGCATCCGCGCATCAACCCCTTCTACAAGCACCCGCTGTTCTCCAAGGAGTGCGAGGCCGAGTACCGCAAGGCATTGAAGGAGACGGGCGTGGAGATCTCGTCCTTCATCGTGGTCTACCGCTGGTCCGGGCCCACCGAGGAGCAGCGCCAGCACGCGGTGGCCAACTGGAAGCGCATCATCCAGATCGCCGTGGACATGGGCGTGCCGGTCATCAACACCGAGTTCTCCGGCGACCCCAACCAGCAGGAGATCTGCAACGGCATGTTCTTTAAGTCGATGGACGAGCTGCTGCCCATCATCGAGCGCGAGGGCCTGCGCGTGGAGATCCAGAGCCATCCCTACGACTTCTGCGAGCTGAACGACGAGGCGTGCGACATCGTCAAGTCCTTTAGATCCAAGAACCTGGGCTACGTCTACTCCGCGTCCCACGGCTTCTTCTACGACAACGGCAAGGGCGATGTGCGCCACATGCTGAAATACGCCGGCGACGAGCTGACCCACGTGCTGTTCGCGGACACCTACAACCAGACCAAGGACTGCCGCTACATCCTCAATCCGCCGTGGCTCAACGCCCGCGGTCGCGCCGACGTGACCATCCACCAGCACACCGCCATGGGCGAGGGCGAGGTGGACTTCGACGGCATCTTCGAGACCCTGCGCGAGATGGACTTCGCCAACCGGCAGCTGAAGCCCGACGCCCCCAAGGTGGGCGGCGATTCCATCGCCTGCGTCAGCTACTTCGGCTTCCCGGAGAAGATGGACAAGCAGGCGCCGGAAGCTCGCGAGAGGATCGAGCGCGAACTGTTGGGAAAGTGATCGGTCCCCGATAATACCACACTCTTCTGATAAAGGGGAGATCATATGGAATACATACTGGACATGCAGAACATCAGCAAGACCTTTCCGGGCGTGAAGGCGCTGGACGGCGTGCAGCTCCAGGTCAAACCGGGCGAGGTGCACGCGCTGATGGGCGAAAACGGCGCGGGCAAGTCCACGCTGATGAAGATCCTGATGGGCATCTACACGATGGACGAGGGCGGCTCCATCACCTTTGACGGCAAGCCCTACCTGGTGCACAACCCCAAGGAAGCGATGGACACCGGCATCGCCATGATCCACCAGGAGCTCAACCCGATCCTGGACATGACGGTGTACGAGAACATCTTCGTGGGCCGGGAGCTTCGCAAGTACGGCATCGTGGACAAGAAGGCCGAGATCGAGGAGGCCAAGCGGCTCATCGCCGAGTGCGGCCTGCACGTGTCGCCCACCGAGACGCTGAGGCACCTGACCGTGGCCCAGTGCCAGCTCATCGAGATCATCAAGGCCATCTCCGTCAACGCCAAGGTCATCATCATGGACGAGCCCACCGCGGCCATCACCGACCGCGAGGTGGAGCTGCTGTTCGGCCACATCCGCCGCCTCAAGGAAAAGGGCGTGGCCATCATCTACATCTCCCACCGCATGGACGAGATCTTCGCCATCTGCGACAGCATCACCGTCTACCGCGACGGCAAGTACATCGGCCGCGGCAGCACCAAGGAGCTGGACGAGGCGGCGCTGATCAAGATGATGGTGGGCCGGGAGATCACCGACGTGTTCCCGAAGCTGGACGCCGAGATCGGCGAGGTCATCTTCGAGGCGAAGCACGTCACCCGCGAGGACAACAAGGTCCGCGACGTGAGCCTGTCCGTCCGGCGGGGCGAGATACTGGGCATCGGCGGCCTGGTGGGCGCGGGGCGCAGCGAGCTGGTCGAGGGCATCTTCGGCATGCACAGGCTCGCGCAGGGCGACATCCTCGTCAAGGGCAAGCCCGTCAAGGTCCACTCGCCCGCGGACATCATCAAGGAGGGCGTGGCGCTGGTGACCGAGGACCGCAAGGTGACGGGCCTCAACCTGTCCGGCACGGTCAACGACAACATCTCCATGGTCGCCATCCAGAAGGCGCTGGTCAACGGGCTGTACAGCCAGTCCAAGGCCAACAAGCTGTCCCAGGAGTACATCGAGAAGCTGAACATCAAGACCCCCTCCGGCGACCAGATCGTGGGCAACCTGTCCGGCGGCAACCAGCAGAAGGTGGTCATCTCCAAGTGGCTCCTGAACGACCCGGACATCATCATCATGGACGAGCCCACCCGCGGCATCGACGTGGGCGCGAAGCGGGACATCTACCTGCTCATCGGCTCGCTGGTGCAGCAGGGCAAGGCCGTCATCATCATCTCCTCCGAGATCCCGGAGCTGATGGGCGTGTGCGACCGCATCGCCGTCATGGCCGAGGGACACTTCGCCGGTGAGATCGGCCGGGAGGACTTCTCCCAGGAGACGGTCATGCGCCTGGCTTCGGATATTGCGGTATAAGGGGAGGACACTATGGAAAAAAAGAAGAGCGCGTCCGCGTTCATCAGCGAATACTTTATCTTCTTCATCTTCATCGCCCTGGTCGTGGTGCTGACGATCATGAAGCCCAGCTTCATCTCCCCGCGCAACCTGGGCAACATCCTAAAGCAGGCGTCCATCAACGGCATCCTCGCCTTCGGCATGATGTTCGTCATCATCTCCGGCGGCTTCGACATGTCCGTCGGCTCCACCCTGGCGTTCGCGGGCATACTGGCGGCGCTGCTGGGCCGGGGCGACTTCCCGCTGATCGTGCCGCTGATCGTGGCGATGTTCGCGGGACTTTGCGTGGGCGTCATCAACGGCATGGGCATCGCCGTCGGCAACCTGCCCGCGTTCATCATGACCCTGGGCACGCAGACGGGCATACGAGGATTGGCGCTATTGATCTGCGGCGGCAACCCGGTGACGGGCTTGAGCGAGGCCTACCGCGCCGTCGCCGCGGGCACGGTGCTGGGCATCCCGACGCTGGCGGTGTTCTTGATCGTCGTCATCATCGTCTGCTCCTTCGTCGCCACAAAGACGGTCTACGGACGCCGGGTCTACGCCTGCGGCGGCAACCTGCAGGCCGCCCGCGTGGCCGGCATCAACACCAGCTTCATCCGCGTCTCCACCTTCGCCATCGCCGGACTGCTGGCGGGCCTGTGCGGCTTCCTGATGACCTCCCGCGTCACCATCGGCCAGCCCACCGCCGGTGAGAGCTATGAGATGGACGCCATCACCGCCTGCGTGGTGGGCGGCGTGTCCATGTCCGGCGGCGTGGGCAAGCCCTGGGGCGTCATCATCGGCACCCTGCTCATCACCATCATCGCCAACGGCCTGGACATCCTGGGCGTCTCCGCCTACTGGCAGAAGATCGTCAAGGGCCTCATCATCGTCGGCGCGGTGCTCATCGATGTTAAAGGCAAGAGCCGCAAGAGCTGACTTGCCTTGGCATAGGACCTATATCAATTTGACAAGGAGGAACCCCACATGAAAAGACTGACTCTCGTGACGGCCATCATCCTGGTGGTGGCGCTGCTGACCGGCTCCGCCTTCGCGGCGTCGATGGAAAACGGCGTGCTCCGCGCGGGCGCGGGCGCGGGCGAAGGCTACAAGATCCTGCTGCTCCAGCAGCACAGGAACAACGCCTTCCAGAACGGCGTCTATGACGCCGCCGTCGCCGCCGCCGAAGAGCTGGGCTGCGACCTGACCATCCTGAGCTCCGACTCCGACGCCAACACCCAGATCAGCCAGATCGAGCAGGCCATCGGCGAGTACGATGCCGTGCTCTTCGAGCCGGTCAATCCCGACGCCCTGGGCGCGGCCGCCAAGGAAGCCGCCGACGAGGGCGTGATCGTCATCAACATCATCTCCGCCTGCACCGATTGGGAGAGCTTCGGCATCGCCGCGCTGTCCTGCGGCGACAACGTGACCGCGGGCGAGACCGAGATGCAGGCCGTGGCCGACCTGCTGGACGGCAAGGGCAACATCGCCATCCTGACCGGTCCCTCCGGCGACTCCGGCGGACTGCAGCGCCTGGAAGGCTACACCAACATCCTGGCCAACTATCCCGACATCGTGCAGGTCGTGGAGCCCGCGGACTGCGGCTGGGACACCGCCAGCGCGATGACCACCGTGGAGAGCTGGCTGTCCGCCTATGAACTGGACGCCATCGTCTGCGAGAACGACGGCATGGCCATCGGCGCGGGCAACGCGGCGGGCGCCAACTCCGGCATCATCATCACCGGCGTCGACGGCACCCCCGACGGCTTCGAGGCCATCAAGGACGGCCGCGTCACCGGCACCGTCTCCCAGAACGGCGGCGAAATGGCGGCCAACGGCCTGAACGCGGCTGTGCTGCTGCTCAAGGGCGAGACCCTCGAGTCCAACACCCTCATCACCACCAACACCTGGATCGACGCCAACAACCTGGCGGATTACGAATAATCCAGACCTTTCGGGCCTCCGCAAACGCGGAGGCTCTTTTCATCGGCACAGCCAGCGCACCAACTGGTCGTAACTGGTGGTACGAGCCTCCAAGCCCAAGACCCGCGCGATCATATTTCCCCGCGACGCCTCCGCCGGGACCAGCAGCCGCGCCAGCGCCGCGTCCATCCGCGACAGGACCCGCCGGGCGGCGTCGGGATCGCGGTCCCTCAGCATGGGCAGCGCGTACCGAAGCGCCCACAGCCGCGCCGAGTCCGCGAACATGCCGCCCTGTTCGACGCAGGCCACATAGGCGGCGATATTGGCCGCGCCCTCGTCGGCGATGCCCCTTAGGTGTTGAAGCTCGTGGACGCAGGTGAAGGGCAGCAGCGCGTCCGCCGTGCCGTCCACGACGGCCTCGCCCGTCCACGGGGAGAACAGCCCCGATATGCCCAGCACCCGCATCCACTCCGGGTACCGGGCGGGCTTGACCGCGGCGTCCGGCAGGCCCGCGACGGTCCCAGCCCGGTCATAGGGGTCGTTGAACCGAAGCGGCGAGGCGTCCAGCGCGTGGGTCAGGCTGACGCACAGCCTTTCCAGCGCCGCGGCGTCCGGGGCGGGATAGTTTTCCGCGGGCCGCGCCCAGTAGGCGGGATACCACAGCAGCGCGGCCATCCCCAGGGTGACCAGCAGCACGTCGAGCCATCGCCGCCGCCGCAGGCCCAGGCACAGCCCCGCGACGGCCAGCGGCTCCAATATGGGAAACGCCGCCCGCGCCGTCAGCCGGTGCAGCAGCATCAGCAGCGGCGTCGCGACGCGCCCCTGCCACGCCGCCGCCAGCCCCGGGACCCAGCGGGCTCCCGCCATGCAAACCGCGATGCCCAACAGCGTGCCCCGGCGGATGACGCGCCCC
>JAFUWR010000066.1 GCA_017471125.1 Clostridia bacterium
AACAGGCCGGGCCGCTTGCAGAACTTATACGCCTCGGACAGGACCTTCGCGGACGGGCTGTCCACGGAGATGGGCAGGTCGGTGACCTCCTGGATGCAGTCGATCATCCACTTCAAGGTCTCCACTTCTTCCGCCTCGGGCACGGAGGCGCAGCAGTCGATGAAGGTCGCGCCGGCCTCGTCCTGGATGCGCGCGCGCTCCTTGATGAACTCAGCGTCCCTGCGGGCGATGGCGTCCGCCACCGCGGGGATGGAACCGTTGATCTTCTCGCCGATGATTATCATGTGTCTTTTCCCCCTGACGTTATGCGGCAGCGTGCCGCCGTGATACGGACATTTGCCGCGTCGACGATCGGGCGCGGCAAATGCCAATAGGATTTGGTTTTTCTTACTTGAGGATCTCGGCCACCTTCACCGGGCGGGCCTCGTCCAGGGACTTCTTGGCCGCCATGGCCACCGCCACGGACATCAGGCCCTCGTGGCCGCCCACGGGCACGTCGGTGTCGTTCAGGATGGCGTTGACGAACTCCGCGGTCTCGGCGATGAAGGCGTTGTTGTAGCGCTCGAGGAAGAACCAGGTGGGCTTCTCGGTCACGACGCCGTCGGCGGTGGAGACCATATTGGTGCTGATGAGGTCGTTCTCATCGCGGGTGCAGCCCTTGTCGCAGTGCACCTCCACGCGCTGGTCGTAGCCATAGCGGGCGGCGCGGCTGTTGTCGATGACGCCGATGGCGCCGTTGGCGAACTTGAGGGTCACGATGGCGGTGTCCACGTCGTCGTACTTGGCGAACATGGGGTCGATGCGCACGGCGCCGATGGTGAACACCTCGGTGATGTCGCTGCCGGCCAGGTAGGAGGCCATGTCGAAGTCATGGATCATCATGTCCACGAACAGGCCGCCGGACACCTTCACATACGCCTCCGGGGGCTGCTCGGGATCGCGGGAGCAGACCTTGACGATGTGGGGCGCGCCCAGCTTGCCGGAGGCCACGTCCTGCTGCACCTTGCGGTGGTTGTGGTCGAAGCGGCGCACGAAGCCGAGCTGCAGCTTGACGCCCGCCTTCTTCACGGCGTCCAGCGCGCTGTTGATGTCGTCGATGTCCAGGCCGATGGGCTTCTCGCAGAAGATGTGCTTGCCCTGCGCGGCCGCGCGGCGGATGAAATCGGTGTGGAAGCCGGTGGGGGAGCAGATGAACACGGCGTCGATGTCCTTCGCGGCGAAGATCTCCTCCTCGTCCTTGCCCCAGCGCTCAACGCCCAGGGTCTTGCAATACGCGATGCCGTCGTCGTTCAGGTAGGGGTCCGCCACGGCGACCAGCTTCGCGCCCTTCACGGAATGGGCCAGGTTGGCGGCGTGCAGACGGCCGATGCGGCCGAAGCCCAGCATGCCAATGCGTACTTCATTCATGGGAAACGCCTCCTTAATATATGCTTTTCTCTCCTGTGATCTCGGTCACGATCAACTCTTGGTATATTATAGCGCAAATGGTGAATAAAATCAATCCGTAAAGCGCTCATATAATGTCAAATTCTGATGTTTTGTGGCCGAATTGCTGATTATTTGTTATTTACAATACTTTTCCACGAACGCCTTGGTGACCTCGGCGGACTTCTTCACGTTGGCCTCCTGGTCCATCTCGTAGTACTCGGGCCGGAAGATCTCGATGGTCGGGCCGCCCTCGAAGCCGATCTTCTTCAAGGTCTCGGCGTAGCGGGCGTGGGGCAGGCAGTCGCCCTCGGCGTCCATCCACATGCGGATCTCGTCGTTGTTGTAGTACGCGCCGCAGGGAACGTCCTCGGAGCCGTTCACGTGCCAGACGAAGATCTTCTTGCCGTCGGCCTTCTCCAGCTCGTCCCAGCTCGAGGCCATGGCGTGGAAGTGGAACTGGTCCAGGGTCACGCCCACCAGGGGATGGTTTACCTCCTTGACGATGGCGTAGGCGTCGTCGAAGCGATTGATGGTCATGTCGGGCGCGCCGCAGAACTCGATGGACAGCTTGATGCCGTGGGGCTCGGTCTTCTTGAGCATCTCGCGGATGACGGCCACGGCGTCCTCGCGGATCTCCTGGCGGGAGGGCTTCAAACCCTTCTCCTTCATATCCTGGGAGGGCACGACGACGATCATCTTGCAGCCCAGGATGTCGCAGCGGCGGATGATCTCGTCCAGCTCGGCCATCACGGCGTCCTTCTCCGCCTGGGTGGGCTTCATGTTGAAGAAGCACAGCGCGTTGTAGGACAGCATCTTGAGGTGGTGGGTCTTGAACCACTCGCCCAATTCCTCCACGGTGACCACGCCGTTTTTCAGGTCGCGGTCCAGGCACTCGGACTGGATGTCGATGTAATCAAAGCCGTACTTCTCGCAGTACTCCAGGTCCTGCATCACGGTATGGTTCTTGCAAAAGCGGTCGTTGGCCTCGTTGAAACCGATCTTCATGGTCATTCCCTCCTATTAATATATGTGGTCGCGTTCTATCACTTATCGCCGTTGAACTCCTTGATGGCGTCCAGCATGGCGATGACGTTCGGGATGGGGGTGTTGGCCTGGATGTTGTGGATGGTGTTGATGACGTAGCCGCCGTCCCTGGAGAAGATCTCCAGGCGCTCCAGCACCTGCTTGCGCACCTCCTCGGGGGTGCCGAAGGGGAGCACGCGCTGGGTGTCCACGCCGCCGCCCCAGAACACGATGTCCTTGCCGTAGGTGTCCTTCAACGCCCGGGGGTCCATGCCCTCGGCGGAGCACTGTACGGGGTTCAGCGCGTCGAACTCGGCCTCGATGAAGTAGGGGATCAGCGGGAAGACGCCGCCGCAGCAGTGCTTGTAGGTCTTCCAGGTGGTGTTCTCGTGGATCCAGTGGTTGATCTTCTTATAATAGGGGAGGTAGAACTCCTTGAAGGTGTCGATGGACATGAACGGGCCGCGCTGGGTGCCGAAGTCCGTGCCGCAGACGGTGATCATGTCGATGTCGGAGCCGAAGGCGTCCCAGTACTTCTTGAGGTTGGCGATGGAGCGCTCCACGCCCAGCTCAAAGACCTCCTCCACGTAATCGGGGTACAGCAGCGGGGCGGTGTACCACTCGGAGATGTCCCGGATGCCCTTGGGATGCTTGATGTTCGGGCCGGGGATGTTGTTGGCGTCGCCCGCGCCCATGTAGGCGGGACCCACGCTGACCCACTTGTTCAGGTGCTTCGTGTCGGCCAGCACCTTCTTGTGGTAGGCGATCTGGTCGTCGGACACGGGCATGTAGTCCTCGGCGTTGTCCTCGGGGTCGGCCTCGTCCTCGTCGAACTCGGGGGAGCGGGTCAGGTTGTCGAAGTAGAAGCCGCCGGCGGGCATGTGGCCGGAGGGCGCGACGGTGTCGTCCCCCTCGGGGTAGACGTAATAGCCGCCCTTTCCGTCGTCGTGCAGGGTCACGTTCTTGGGGATGAGGATGGGCGTGCCGTGGTACTCCCACTCCTTCCACTCGGTATTGATGTGGCCGTAGGTGTCGCCGTAGTTGTAGAGCTGCTGGATGTCCACGCCCATGGCCTCGGCCAGATCGGGCTCGGTGTAGGCGGTCATGGTGGACATGTCGTTGATCTTCGGCGGCCGGTATTCGAGGCCGAAGTAGTCCCGAAGCTGGGCCGTCACCTGGCAGTTTATCATGGAAGTGCTGGTCCCGCCGAAATCCACAGGCACCTTGTCGGGCTGGCGATGCTCGAACGCCGTCCGTACCCTCTCCTTGGAAGTCATGTGTCGATTCCTCCTCGTTTTGTTTGATATGTGTCAGGACGCCCCAGGCCGTCCCATGTTCCTTGATGTCATTATACAGGGATGAATGATTTGGTGATATACAGATGCTCGCAAAAACTGTCGGTTTTATACCATCATCATCACTCTGTTTTCACGATTTTATGATAATAACGCGGTTTTAACCGAAATCCGGTCAAAATCGCGTTATTATTCGTCGGTCATCTGCCCTCAATCGTACACCGGGTACTGCTTCGGGATCGCCTTGATGGTGATGACGCAGACGTCGTGGGGATCAAGGATCTCGTTGAGCACCAGCCCGTCCTTGGCGGTCACCCGCTTGACGATGCAGCGGGGCTGGGCACGGGCCACCAGGTAGTCCGTCTGCTCGGGGGTCACGTCCTTGGGCGCGCCCATGGTGACCCACAGGTCGTAGGGCGAGCCCCAGCAGCCGCGGCGGGCGATGGTGAACTTTTCGAGCATGTAGTCCCCGTCGGGCAGTTTGAGGTCGATGTCGAACTGCCGGGTGCGGGCGTTCTGGAACATCTCGTAGGGGTTGGAGGCGTTGCCCTCGACGAACACGTGCTGGCGGCCCAGGGTGTCGTAGTGGCAGTAGTTGTACAGCGCCACCTGCACGTCCCCGTAGGCGGTGCAGGTGACGAAGTACCCGTCGCCCCGCTGGACGAAGCAGTTGCCCAGCCGCTTCAGCAGCGTGAAGGCGTAGAACGACGCCTTGGGGATGCCGTTGTAGGTCATCAGGCCGTAGCCGCCGTGGAACAGCCGGGACGAGGCGTGGACCTCCTCGAACATGTCGCTCAGGTTCCAGTAGCCGAAGCCCGACAGGTTGTCCACGTTCTCCAGCAGGTTCTTGAAGATGAACGCCGACTTGAAGCAGGTGTCGCTGCGCAGGTCGCGCTGCCAGATGGAGGCGTTCCAGGTGTCCAGCAAGATCGGCCGGCTTCGGTCGTCCAGCTTGCGGATCTGCCGCCGCAGGGCGCGAATGTTGTTGGACAGGTAGTTTTCGTCGGCGCTCAGCGTAGCCGGCTCGGTGCCGTGGCTGGCCACCGCCCGGAGCATGCTCTGGTAGTCGGCGTCGTAGTCGTTGTGGAAGCACTGGAACGAGTAGAAGTCCGGCAGGCAGTCGTGGTGGATGAAGTACTTGAGGAAGGCGTCGAGGCCGTGCTGGCTGTCCAGGCGCAGCATGCCCACGTCCAGGTTCAGACCGCCGAACTCGAGCTGCGGGTCCACGGACTTGACCGCCTGCATGGTCTCGGTGAACAGCCGGAGGAAGTCGTCGTAGCCCATGCGGTGGTAGTAGATGTTGTGGCCCTCGCCGGTGCGGAACAGCCACTTCCGGACGGCCTTGAGCCCGTAGCGGTCGATCCAGTGGATGACCGTCGCCCGCACCAGCCCGCGCCACTTCTCCATGGAGGTGGGCATGCCGTACATGTAGCTGCCGTGCTCCGTCTCCACCCGCGGGTCCGCGGCCAGGGCCTTGGGGAAGTAGCTGAACTCCACGTAGGGCTTGAAGCCGATGGACAGAATGAAGTCGTAGACCATGTCCAGGTAGGTGAAGTTGTAGACGGGCTTGCCCGAGGCGTCCTCCTGGTAAACCATCATGTCCTCGTCGTAGATGCCGTGGAAGCGGATGTACTCGAAGCCGATCTTCTCCTGGCAGAACCGAAGCTGCTTCTGCACCGGCTGGTACAGCAGCTCCTTGGCCCAGCCCACGTTGATGAGCTTGAAGAAGCCCATCTCCCGGAACTTGCCCTTGCGGGGGTGGGCCACGTCGAAGTGGACGTGCTCCACCTGCCGGGCGGTAGGCGCGGGGCGCGGCGCTTCGGAGGCGTACTTCAACAGGTCGTCGAACAGCTTGGTCTGCTCCTTCAACTGGGGCAGCACCCGGGTCTCCTGGCGGCGCTTGCGGAACTTGCCGGGCGTGACGCCGTACTTCTTGCTGAACACTTCTATGAGGCGGTTGGTGGAGCCGAAGCCGCAGGACACCGCGATCTCCGTGACGGACTGGCCGGTGTTCTGCAACAGGTCGTAGGCGTTGTTCAGGCGCACCTCCCGCAGGTAGTTGGTGAAGGTGGTGTGCAGGTAGCGCTGGAACATGCGGGACACGTGGCCCACGGACAGGTAGAACTTGCCCGCCAGGTCGCTCAGCTGTAGATTCTGGCTGCTGTTCTCCTGCACGTAATGGAGCATCTGCTCCAGCACCTCGAACTTCTCCCGCCCCGAGGAGAGCGCGCCGTCCGGCACGGCGTAGTAGCTGAACAGCATGTCGATGATGCTGTACATGCAGCTGTATATGCCGTAGCGGTTGCGCTCCGCGTCCCGGTAGTAGAGCTGGAACGCCCGGGCGATGAACGTGCGCATGCGGATCTCGTCGCCCGAGGCGATGTCCACCGAATTGGAGCAGAAGTCCACGTGGCTGTCCGGCTTGCCCAGCATGTTGGCGGAGATGGAGAAGCACAGCGCCTGCGCGCCCTCGGAATAGGTGATGTGGTAGAGCTCCATCACGTTCATCACGCAGAAGTCCGTGGCGTCCAGCTTGTAGGTGTGGTAGGCGGTCTCGATGCCCGCGCTGCCGGTGAGCATATAGATGATGTCCAGCCGCGCGTGGTTCTTGATCTCGGTCTTGTTGAAGCCGCACAGGGTCAGCTCGAATTCATGGGCGTAGCTGGGATGTCCCAAATCGATCATGGCGGTGATCTCCCTTCGTTGGCCTTGGCCGTCGCGCAGGTGACGTGGATGCGAGGATAATTACAGTCTCATCCCTACAATATATATTATCGCATGTTTTCACCGGTAATTATACATCATTTTTGATCGTTCGTATATATTTCATCACACCTTCATGATTTCGATCATAAAACGGACATCGACTTCACGAAAACATGCGAATCAAGGGGGATGGATGGTCACACATAGCATATAAATACGTCCAAAATTGTGCTATTATGTACACAACATTAAAAAACACGAAAGCGCAGGTTAGTAAACGCGCATTTCGCAGACGATCGGGTTCCTTACCGCCGCGCGGTGCGGCGGATGCGGGCGCGGAGAGCGTCCGGGCAATATAAGACAGAGAGAAAGGGGAAACAACAATGAAGAAGATCCTGATGTGCCTGCTGGTCCTGGCCATGGTGCTGCCCGTGATGGCGGGCTTCGCCGAGGGCTACAAGATGACGATCATCATGTCCTCCCGCGACGAGTTCCTGAGCACCCTCGAGCGCGCCGCCTCCGAGGCCGCCGAGGAGCTGGGCATCGAGCTGTCCGCGCAGGACGCCCAGAACGACTCCGCCAAGGTCCTCCAGTACATCGAAGCCGCCGCGAACGCCGGCGAGGACGCCGTGATCATCAACCTGGTCGACACCGAGACCGCCGCCGAGTGCATCGAGTCCGCGGGCGACATGAAGGTCGTGTTCGTGAACCGCTGCCCCGCCGACACCTCCGTGCTGGGCGACAACGTGGCCTACGTCGGCTCCAACGAGATGCAGTCTGGCGGCTACCAGGGCGACTTCCTGGGCGAGTACTTCAACGAGAAGGGCCAGACCGACGTGAAGTACATCCTGCTCTCCGGCACCCTGGGCCTGGTGCATACCACCCAGCGCACCGCCTCCGTGCTCCAGCACATGAAGGACGCCGGCCTGAACCCCGAAGAGGCCGCGGCGCCGCTGGTGGCCGATTATGACCGCGCCACCGCCATGGACATGATCGCCCCCCTGCTGACCACCACCGAGTATGACTGCATCATCGCCAACAACGACGCCATGGCGCTGGGCGCGATCGAAGCCATGAAGGACGCCGGCCTGGATCCCGCTTCCATCCCGATCGTCGGCATCGACGCCACCGTGGACGGCGTTGCGGCCGTGCAGGACGGCGAGCTGGCCATGACCGTGTTCCAGGATCCCAAGGGCCAGGGCAAGGGCGCTCTGATGGCTGCCGCCAACATGGTGGAGGGCAAGGCCTTCAACGATGGCACCGACTTCGAGGTCGATTCCGAGAATCCCTACATCGTGTGGGTCCCCTTCGAGCCGGTCTATCCCTCCAACGTGGACGACTACGCCAACAAGTGATCTGAACTGATGTCACAGAAAGGGGCATATCGCATGCCCCTTTCATTCAATACCGAGCAAATGGGGTGAAAATCGGTGAGCCAGGAATACATCCTTGAGATGATAGATATCGTGAAGGAGTTCCCGGGCGTCCGCGCGTTGAAGGGCGTACAGCTCAAGGTCAGGCCGGGCAAGGTGCACACGCTGATGGGGGAAAACGGCGCGGGCAAGTCCACCCTGATGAAGTGCCTGATCGGCATCCATCCGCCGACGTCCGGAAAGATCATCTACGACGGCAAGGAGGTCCACTTCAAGACGACCCAGGAGGCGCTCAATTCCGGCATCTCCATGATCCACCAGGAGCTCTCGCCGGTACCCGAGCGCTCCGTGGCGGAGAACCTCTGGCTGGGCCGCGTGCCGGTCAAGGGCCTGCGCGTGGACCATAAGAAGATGCGCGAGGACAGCTTCAAGCTGTTCGAGAGCCTGGGGCTGGACGTTAACCCGGATGAGAAGATGGGCAACCTGACCGTCGCCAAGATGCAGATGGTGGAGATCGCCAAGGCCGTCTCCTACGACAGCAAGATCGTCATCATGGACGAGCCCACCTCGTCGCTGACGGAGACCGAGGTCGAGCACCTGTTCAGGATCATCGAGGACTTGAAGAAGAAGAACGTCGCGGTCATCTACATCTCTCACAAAATGGAGGAGATCTTCCGCATCTCCGATGACATCACCGTGTTCCGCGACGGCGAATACGTGGGCACGGACGAGGCCAAGAACCTGACCGTCGACAAGCTCATCACGCTCATGGTGGGCCGCGAGGTCACGGAGATGTTCCCGAAGATCGAGTGCCCCATCGGGGAGACGGTGCTCAAGGTGGAGAACCTGTCCGCGGGCAAGGCGGTCAAGAACGTCTCCTTTGAGCTCCACAAGGGCGAGATACTGGGCATGGCCGGCCTGGTCGGCGCGGGACGCACCGAGACCGCCGAGACCATCTTCGGCCTGCGCACCAAGACCGGGGGCAAGATCTACAAGAACGGCAAGGAACTGAACATCAAGTCGCCCGAGGAGGCCATCGCCAACGGCATCGCGCTCTTGACCGAGGATCGGCGCGGCCAGGGCATACTGGGCCTCTTGAGCGTCACGGACAACACCGCCATCGCCAACATGAAGCAGTACGGCTTCCCGCTCAAGCATAAGCAGATGCGCGAGGACACCGCCGATTACGTCAGCAAGCTCAACATCAAGACGCCGGACATCCAGACGCCCATCCAGAACCTGTCCGGCGGCAATCAGCAGAAGGTGCTGGTGGGGCGCTGGCTGCTGACCGATCCCGAGATATTGATCGTCGACGAGCCCACCCGCGGCATCGACGTGGGCGCGAAGGCTGAGATACATTCGCTCATCACCCGACTGGCCGGGGAGGGCAAGGCCATCATACTGATCTCAAGCGAGATGCCGGAGGTCATGGGCATGTCCGACCGCATCGTCGTCATGCACGAAGGCGTCATGACCGCGATCGTGGACCGCAAGGACTTCTCCTCCGAGCTCATCCTCGAATACGCGACCAGCGATAAACCCTATGAACCTGGTCAGAAAGAAGGTTGACGATATGCAAAAGGCTTTCGACAAGAAGAAGTTCATCTCACAGAACTCCATCTGGCTGGTGCTCATCGGCCTGATCGCGCTGGTCAGCATCGCGCAGCCCAAGTTCCTGTCCGTCAGCAACATGATAACGCTGGTACAGGGCGAGGCCGTGCGCGGCATCATGGCCTTCGGCATGATGTTCGCCATCTGTTCCCGAGGCATCGACCTGACCGTCGGCGCGTCCGCCGCGCTGGTGGCCGTGGTGTCCGCCTCCCTGGTGCAGGACGCCGACTACGCCAATAGGCTTCTGAGCTTCGGCCCGCTGCCCGCGCCGCTGGTCATCCTCGTGGCGCTCATCTTCGGCGCGTGCATCGGCGCGCTGTACGGGGCGCTCATCGCCTACACCAAGATACCGCCCTTCATCGCCACGCTGGGCTCCCAGCTCATCTGCCGCGCCTGCGCGAAGCTGTACACCGACCGCCCCGTGTCCAAGCTGTCCGAGGCCTACCGCTTCCTGGGCCACGGCAAGATCGGCGGCTTCCCGGTCATCATCATCGTGTTCATCATCATGTACGCGCTGGCGGCGTTCCTGCTGACCCAGACGCGCTTCGGCAAGAACGTGTTCGCCGTTGGCGGCAACGACCAGGCGGCGCGCGTGGCCGGCATCAACGTGGAAAAGACCCTGGTCGGCATCTACGCCTGGTCCTCCTTCTGCGCCGCGGTGGGCGCCATCCTCCTGGCGGGCCGCGCGGGCTCCGCCGACCCGGCCAATACCGGCCTGAGCTACGAGCTGGACGCCGTGGCCGCGGCCACCATCGGCGGCACCTCCCACACCGGCGGCATCTGCCGCGTGTCCGGCGTGCTGGCGGGCATACTGATCCTGGGCGTCGTCAACAACGGCCTGGTCATGCTCAAGGTCGACGACAACATGACGAACATCGTCAAGGGCTGCATCATCATCGGCTCCGTGGTGCTCGACATGCGCAAGAACGCGAAGAAGAAGTAATAAAATAGAGGATCAGATCATTTCACGGGGCCTTCGGGCCCCTTTGATGTATCTTTTCTTCCATTTTATACTTGCGGAACATCGCCTGCATGCGTTATAATGGTGATGGTGACAAATACAATACAGGAGGCGATAGCCTTGGACAAGAAGGAGATCAAGGAGCTGCGCGTATTCGCGGCGCAGATCCGGCTGGCGCTGTTGGAGGAGATGAAGGCGCGCGGGTTCGGGCACATCGGCGGCTCGCTGTCCATCTGCGACCTGCTGGCGGTGCTGTACGGCAAGGTGATGAAATATGACCCGAAGAACCCCCAGTGGGCGGACCGCGACAAGCTGGTCAGCTCCAAGGGACACGCGGGCCCGGCCATCTACGCCACGCTGGCGCTGAAGGGCTTCTTCCCGGTGGAGGAGCTGAAAACGTTGAACCGGCCCGGCACCAACCTGCCCAGCCACTGCGACAAGAACAAGACCATCGGCATCGACTGCACCACCGGCTCGCTGGGCCAGGGCACCAGCCAGGCCGTGGGCATGGCGCTGGGCGACAAGCTCAAGGGCCGTCCCAGCCGGACGTTCCTGATCGTGGGCGACGGCGAGATCAACGAGGGCCAGTGCTGGGAGGCGGCGATGTTCACCGCGGCCAAGAAGGTCACGAACCTGACATGGATCATCGACGACAACAAGAAGCAGCTCGACGGGCCGACCGCCGAGATCCTGCCCACCTTCGACCTGCGGGCGAAGATGGAGGCG
>JAFUWR010000067.1 GCA_017471125.1 Clostridia bacterium
CCCGGCGGCAGGGCGCGGAGGCCCTCGAAGCGCTGTCGGCGAAGCTGGCGCTGGCCGAGCGGCAGAATGCCGGGGTCGAGGCGCTCAAGGCGCAGAAGGCGAAGGTGGCCGCGCTGTCGGAGCAGGCCGACGCCATGACACAGGAGGCCGCGCGGCTGGACCTGGCCCGCAAGGCCGCAGAGCTCCAGCCCATCGGGGAGAACGCCGTGCGGGAGGCCCGCCGCAGGGACGAATACGACAAGGGCCGCGCCGAGGCCGAGGAAAGCATGAAGGCGGCGCAGGCCGCGCTGGATGCCGCGCGCGCCGCCCGGGAATTCGCCGCGGAAGCCCTGAAGGTGAAGCCCGCGCTGGAGGAGCGGCTGGCGGTCCTCCGGCAGGCGCTGCCGCTGTTCGCGGAGCACCGTCAGGCCGAGGCCGCGGCGATCAAGGCGCAGGCGGCCCTGCAAGCCGCCAACGACGCCCGGGCGCAGGCCCAAAATGCCTACCGCGCAGCGTTCGACGGCTACATCCGCGACCAGGCGGGCATACTGGCCGACACCCTGACCGAGGGCAGGCCCTGCCCCGTCTGCGGGTCCATCGAGCACCCCGCCCCCGCGCCCCACATCGCCAAGGCCCCCACCCGCAGACAGGTGAACGACGCGGCCAGGGCCCGGGACGCCGCCGACGCCGACGCCATGAAGGCCGCCGAGGCGGTGAGCCGGTGGAACCACGAGGTGGAGCGCCTGGCCCTCGCCCTGACGGAGCAGGCCGGGGGCGCGGACGCGGCGACGGAGGCCGCCTGCCGCGACGAGGCCGAAGCCTTGAAGGCCAGCGCCGAAGCCCTCCAGGCAGCGTGGGACAGGACCGACGCGGACTTCCACACGTCGGAAAAAAAGCTGTCCGCGGCGGAGGCGGGCCTCAAGCAGCGGACGGCACAGGCGGCGGCGCAGACGGCGCTGGCCGCGGAAGCGTTGCAGACCTGGAAGGACGCCCTCCGGGACGCCGGGTTCGACAGCCGGGAGGCGTTCACATCGGCTCGCCTGCCGGGGCCGGAGCTGAAACAGCGGCAGGCGGCGCTGGACCGCTACCGCCGGGACGCCGAGGCCGCGCGGGTGCTGCTCGCGAGTCTTTCCGACCAGTGGGAGGGCCAGTCCTCCGCGGACACAGAGGCGCTGTCGAAGGAACTGGCCGAACGCCGGGAGGCCCAGTCCGCGCTCGAGACGCGGGAGGCGTCCTTGGACCGGCGCGTGGGCCTGAACCGCCGCGCCCTGCGCGCGCTCAGGGCCGGGGCCGGGCGCGTCGCCGCCGCGGAGGAGAACTATCAAATATTGGAGGACCTGCGGCTGACGCTCATCGGCCGGGTGCCGGGGGCGCAGAAGATACCGTTCGAGAACTACATCCTGCAATACTACTTCAAGCGCGTCATCGGCGAGGCCAACCGCCGCCTGCGGGGGATGACCGAGAGCCGCTACCGGCTGTGCTACAAGTCGGCGACCGCGGGCACGGCGGTGGCGGGGCTGGGCCTCGACGTGTACGACGCCTACACCGGCAAGGTCCGCGACGCCCAGACCCTGTCCGGCGGCGAGTCCTTCGTGGCGTCGCTGGCGCTGGCGCTGGGCTTCGCGGACGTGGCCCAGGGGCGGGGCGGCGGCGTGCGGCTGGACACGCTGTTCATCGACGAGGGCTTCGGCACCCTGGACGACGAGGCCCTCGAGCGGGCCGTGACCATGCTGGAGGGCTTGGCCGGGTCCAGCCGCCTGGTGGGGATCGTCTCCCACGTGGGGCTGCTGCGCCAGCGCATCGACCGGCGCGTCGCCGTCACCCGGGACCGGGACGGCGGGAGCCACATCAGCATCGAATGAAGCAAGGGGCCGGAAAACGCGCGTTTTCCGGCCCCGTTTATTATTTCTGGTTCTTAAGCTTTTCGTAGCGCTCCCGCGCGAGCTTTGCGCCCTCGGCGAAGAGGGTCTTGGCGTTTTCCGGGAAGGTCCGCTTCAGGGAGGCGTAGCGCACCTCGCCGTCGAGGAACGCCTCGTAGGACAGCGTGGGCGCCTTGGAATCCAGGTGGAACCTCGGCTCGGCGTTGGGGTCGTAGCGGTACAGGTTCCAGTAGCCCGACTCCACGGCCCGCTTCATCTCGTCCTGCACCTTCGCCATGCCGCACTTGAGGCCGTGGCTCTGGCAGGGGGCGTAGGCGATGACCACGCTGGGCCCGTCGAACGCCTCGGCCTCCTTGAGCGCCCGGACGAGCTGGGCGTTGTCCGCGCCCATGGCGACCTGGGCCACGTAGACGTTGCCGTAGGTCATCAGCATGCCGCCCAGGTCCTTCTTGGGCCGCTTCTTGCCGGAGGCCGCGAACTGGGCCACCGCGCCCACGGGCGTGGCCTTGGAGGACTGCCCGCCGGTGTTGGAGTAGATCTCGGTGTCCACCACCAGCACGTTCACGTTCTCGCCGGAGGCCACCACATGGTCCAGCCCGCCGAAGCCGATGTCGTAGGCCCAGCCGTCGCCGCCGTACATCCAGAAGGTCTTTTTCGCGAGCTGGTCCTTGTACTTCAAGATGGTCTTTGCGTCGTCGTCGCCCCGCGCCTCCAATAGCGCGATCAGGTCGCGGCTGGCGGCGGCATTCGCGTCTATATCGTCATAGGTGTCGAGCCATTGGTCGATGGCCGGGTCGGGATGCTGTTCCTTATAGGCCAGCACCCGCGCCTTTTGCGCCTCGCGCTGCTGCTTGACGGACAGCACCATGCCCAGGCTGAACTCGGCGTTGTTCTCGAACAGCGAGTTGGACCAGGCCGGGCCGCGGCCGCACTTGTTCACGGTGTAGGGTATGCCGGGCATGGCCGAGCCCCAGGCCTGGGAGCAGCCGGTGGCGTTGGCCCAGTAGACCCGGTCGCCGTAGAGCTGGGTCAGCAGCTTGGCGTAGGGCGTCTCGCCGCAGCCCGCGCAGGCGGCGGAGAACTCCAGCAGCGGCTGGCGGAACTGGCTGCCCTTGACGGTGTAGGGGTCGAACACGTCGCCCTTGTCGGACAGCTTGAGGCCGTATTCCCAGGCGGCGGCGTTGTCGGGGACCTCGGCCACGGGCGTCATGGTCAGCGCCTTGGCGGGGCACACGTTGGCGCAGGAGCCGCAGCCGGTGCAGTCGAGGTCGCTGACCAGCATCGCGAACTTGTAGCCCTTGGCCTGCTTGCCCTTGGCGGGCACGGCGGTGACGCCCCCGGGCGCGTTCGCGGCCTCGTCGTCATCCAGCAGGTACGGCCGGATGACCGCGTGGGGGCACACGTAGGCGCACTTGTTGCACTGGATGCACTTCGCGGCGTCCCAGACCGGCACGCGGGTGGCGATGCCGCGCTTCTCGTAGGCAGTGAGGCCCATGTCCATGACGCCGTCCTCGTAGCCCGCGAACGCGCTGACCGGCAGGTCGTCGCCCTTCTGGTCGTTGATGGGGTCGAGCAATTTGGTGACCACTTCGGGCACGTCGCGCTTTTGCGCGGGCGCGTCCTGGGCGTCCTTCCAGCTCGCGGGCACGTCGATCTTCACCAGGCCCTCGGACCCCGCGTCGATGGCGGCCAGGTTCTTGTTCACCACGTCCTCGCCCTTGGCGAAGTAGGTCTTGGTGGCCGCGGCCTTCATGTAGTTCACGGCCTCCTCCACGGGGATGACGGGCAGCAGGTGGAAGAACGCCGATTGCAGCACCATGTTGAAGTGGTTGCCCAGGCCGAGGCGGTCGGCGATCTTCACCGCGTCGATGACGTAGAGGCTGATGTTTTTGTTGGCGATGTCCCACTTGGCCCTGGCCGGGAGGCGCTTTTCCAGCTCAGCGGCGTCCCAGGGACAGTTGATGAGCAGCGTGCCGCCCGCCTTCACCTCGGAGGCGATGTCGTACTTCTCGATGTAGGTGGAGTTGTGGCAGGCCACGAAATCCGCGGACTTGACGTAGTAGGAGGCGCGGATGGGCCGGTCGCCGAAGCGCAGGTGGGACTTGGTGACGCCGAAGCTCTTCTTGGCGTCGTACTCGAAGTACGCCTGGCCGAACTTGGACGTGTGGGAGTTGATGATCTCCACGGTGTTCTTGTTCGCGCCCACGGTGCCGTCGCCGCCCAGGCCCCAGAACTTGCAGCTCACGGAGCCGTCGTCGGTGAGGGTGAGCGGCGCGTCGGCCAGGGACAGGTTCGACACGTCGTCCACGATGCCTATGGTAAAGCTGTTGACGGGACGCGCGGCGCGGAGGTTCTCAAAGGCCGCGGCGATCTGGGCGGGGGTGGTGTCCTTGGAGGACAGGCCGTAGCGCCCGCCGACCACGGTCACGTCCCCGCGGCCGCGCAGCGCCGTGCAGACGTCCTGGTAAAGCGGCTCGCCCGCGCTGCCCGGCTCCTTGGTGCGGTCCAGCACCGCCACGGCTTTAACGGTTTCGGGCAGGGCGTCCGTGAAGCGCTTCACGTCGAAGGGCCGGAACAGGTGCACCTGCACGAAGCCCACCTTCTCGCCCCGGGCGTTCAGCGCGTCCACGACCTCCTCCACGCAGCCGGACACGGAGCCCATCGCCACCACCACCCGGTCCGCGTCGGGCGCGCCGTAGTAGTTGAAGCAGTGGTAGTCCCGGCCGGTGACGGCGTTGATCTTCGCCATGTAGTCCTCCACGATGCCGGGGAGGGCGGCGTAGTCGTTGTTGGACGCCTCGCGCACCTGGAAGAAGATGTCCGGGTTCTGCACGGTGGCGCGGATCATCGGGTGCTCGGGGTTCAGGGCGTGGGCGCGGAAGGCGTCCAGCGCGTCGGTGTCGAGCATGGCCTTCAAGTCGTCGTAGCCGATCTGCTCCACCTTGTCGATCTCGTGGCTCGTGCGGAAGCCGTCGAAGAAGTGCATGAACGGCGCGCGCCCCTTGATGGCGGCCAGATGCGCCACGCCCGCCAGGTCCATGACCTCCTGGACGGAGCCGGTGCACAGCATCGCGAAGCCGGTGTTGCGGCAGCTCATCACGTCGGAGTGGTCGCCGAAGATGGACATGGCGTGGACGCCCACGGTGCGGGCCGCCACGTGCAGCACCCCCGGCAGGCGCTCGCCCGCGATGCGGTGCAGCACCGGGATCATCAGCATCAGGCCCTGGGACGACGTGAACGACGTGGCCAGCGCGCCGGTCTGCAGCGCCCCGTGCACCGCCGCCGCCGCGCCCGCCTCGGACTGCATCTCGATCAGGCGCACGGTCTGGTGGAAAAGGTTCTCCTTCCCCTTGGCCGACCACACGTCGGTCTTGCCCGCCATCGGTGAGGACGGGGTGATGGGATAGATGGCGGCGATCTCCGTGAAGGCGTAGGCCACGTAGGCCGCCGCTTCGTTGCCGTCCATGGTGACGTAGGTCTTGGTCGTCATGGGAGTTTCCCTCCAAGTCGATGATTTGAATTGACAATTGAAAATTGAAAATTGAAAACGACCTCATCCGGCGCTGTGCGCCACCTTCCCCTAAAGGGCATCTCTAAAATCTCACGAAGATGTGATATAATAGAGAAGAACAGGGGGGCGAAGAGATGGAACAGTTGAGCATCTTCAGTAGCGCCAAGCGAGAGGTAAAGCTGAGTGCATTAGGGGATAATCTTGAAAAGTTGA
>JAFUWR010000068.1 GCA_017471125.1 Clostridia bacterium
CGTCGTTGCCCTTCTCGTCGATGACGCGGGCCTCCCAGCCGTAGCCGGGGATGCCGATGGCGCCCACCTTGTCGATGTTCTCCACGCCCAGGTGCACGCAGCCGGGGCCGATGGACTCGCTGAGGCCGTAGTTGGTGTCGTACTGGTGGGTCGGGAACTTGGAGCGCCAGCGCTTGATGAGGCTCTTGGGCACGGGCTGCGCGCCGATGTGCATCAGCCGCCAGGCGGACAGGTCGTAGTCGTCCAAATCGATCTCGCCCCGGTCGATGGCGTCCAGGATGTCCTGCGCCCAGGGCACCAGCAGCCACACGATGGAGCACTTCTCCTCAGCGGCGGTCTTGATGATGGTCAGCGGCTTGACACCTTTGAGCAGCACGGCCCTGCCGCCCACCAGGAACGAGCCGAACCAGTGCATCTTCGCGCCGGTGTGGTAAAGTGGCGGGATGCACAGGAACACGTCGTCGTGGGTCTGGCCGTGGTGGTTCTGCTCCACCCGGCACGAGTGCATCAGGCTCTCGTGGTTGTGCAGTATCGCCTTCGGGAAGCCCGTGGTGCCGGAGGAGAAGTAGATGGCCGCGTCGTCCTCGTCCGTAAGCGGCACCTTCGGGGCAATGCTGGGCTGGTTGGAGGCCAGGTGCAGGAAGTTCTCGGCGAAGGTCGGGCAGTTGTCGCCCACGTAGAACAGCAGCTTCACCTTGGGCATCTTGTCGATGCTCTCCTCCACGCGGCCGATGAACTCGGGGCCGAAGAACAGCGCGTCCACGTCCGCGAGGTCCGCGCAGTACTGGATCTCGTCGGCTGAATAGCGGTAGTTCATGGGCACCACCAGCGCGCCGGTCTTGAGGATGCCGAAGTAGATCGGCAGCCACTCCAGGCAGTTCATCAGCAGTATGGCTACCTTGTCACCTTTCAGGATGCCCCGGCTCATCAGCAGCCTGGCGCAGCGATTCGCCTTCTCTTCAAATACGCCCCAGGTGATCTCGCGCCGGAACTCCTCGGAGGCGCCGCGCTCGATCAGCTCATATTCCTTCCAGGTCACGCGGCGATCCTCCCGCACCTCGGGGTTGATCTCCACCAGCGCGATCTCGGAGCCGTACTTCCGGGCGTTTTCTTTCAGTATCTCAGTGATTGGCATTTTGAAACCCTCCAAACAAAAATCCGTCCCCTGCCATCAGCCGATCCCGACGCGAGCCGGAACCGGGTGTGTAACAGCAGAGGACGGTCATAGCCGTGTTACCACCTCAATTTGATATTGCCTCGCGGCAATACCCTCATCGGATACCTTCATATCCCATCGCCATAACGGGCGAACCCGTCGCAGCCTACTGCGCCCATGCAGGCGGTTCGGTGCGCCGTTCGGGAGCGTATTCGATCGGCCTCGGCCACCGCCTCGCACCTGCCGGCGGCTCTCTGACGCCTCGTCTCCGACCTACTCTTCTCCGTCACTACGTTTACTAATTTATGATAGCACCGCGACACGTAAACGTCAAGTTAAATAATTGGGAGGTCCACGACCAACGCATGAGTTGCGACAGTATTGCGACGATATGCACAAACGCCATTGTAGGGGCGGCGTTGCGCCGCCCGCACCCGTTTATCGTTATGTCCGCGTCAAAGTTTCCTCCGGGGGCACAAGGCCACCTTTAGTAAAGGTTGCCTTTTTCCCCCGTACCCCCCTTTTTCTATCCAAACTCACGTTGGTACGTATCTGGAACTATGCGCGTCAGCCTTGCCTCCCCTCCCAGGGGAGGTGGCATTTGCGCAAGCAAATGACGGAGAGGTCGTTCCCCTTGCCTTCCCCCGATGGGGAAGGTGGCCGAGCGTAGCGAGGTCGGATGAGGTCCCCGGCGGGCGGCGCAACGCCGCCCCTACGGCATAGTCCCGTCATTGTTTGTCATAAGATCGCGATCCATGCGTGGACTGTGTTGGGAGGTCACAGGAACACGCCCAGGACCTCCGCCGCGTCGCAAACGTCGTCGAAGTCGGCCCCGTCGAGGGTCAGCGTCAGCTTCCGGGCGGGCACGTCCATCCGCACGTCCGCCACGCCGTCCACGCCCATAAGGGACTTGCGTATGTCCTCCCCGCACTGCTCGCAGTGGTTCTTCCCCACGCAGAACTGGCAGGGCAGGTAGCTGTAATCGCACGTCGTCACCATAGGCGATCAATAGAACCGCGCCGTGTCCGCGAGCGCCTTGCGAGGCTTGTCCACGGGGGCCTTGGCCCGCTTCCCCACGGCGATGACGGACATGACCTGCTCGCCTTCTGGGATGTCCAGCGTCCGGCGCAGGGCGTCCGCGTCCCGCAGGCCCATGATGAGGGTGTCGTAGCCCAGATCCGCCGCGGCCAGCACCAGGTAGGCGTCGCGCAGGCCCAGGTCATACGCGCCCCAGCCGTTGCCGACCTCGTTGTCGGGCGCGCCGTTGGTGAAGCCCACCGTGTCCTTCACGAACGTCGTGACGATCAGCGCCGCGTTGCGGGAGCTGTTCTGGTTGAACCCGGGCAACGCCTCGCGGACCTTTTCAAGTGCCTCCGCGCTCTCGACCACGTAGCTTCGCGCGGTCTGCCAGTTCTTCCAGGACGGGGCCTGCTTCGCCGTCTCGAGGATCTTGACCAGGTCCTCGCGGGTCGGCGCGGCCTCGTAGCCGCGGACGCTGCGGCGGGCGCGTATCAGTTCGTCAAATCGCATCATACGACCTCCTTCGGATAGAAAAGCGCGGCCCGCGGTGGACGCTCCACAGGCCGCGCAAGGGATAGGCTTTTATTTCAGATAGGAATACTTGGAGGACACCCAGCCGCTGTCGCCGTTGAAGGTGACGGCATACCACATGACCCCGCGGCTGTCGGTGGACATCTTGCCGCGATACTTCAGATCGTCGCCGCCGTGGGCGGTGCCCAGCTTGCTGGCGGTCTTTTTCGGGGAGGTGCGCACATACACGCTCGCGGTGATGTGGACCTTGCGGGTGCCGGAGCTGCTGGAGCTCAGGGTGGCGTACTTGGTGGAGACCCAGCCGGTCTTGCCGTTGTACTTGATCTTCAGCCACGAAACGCCGCGGTCGTCCTTCTTGCGGGAATCCAGATAGGTCGCCTTGTCGCCCTTGTGCAGGGTGCCCTTGGAGCTGTACTCCAGGCCGGGGCCGCTGCGGATGTTGCAGCTTCCGGTCGCCGTCACCTTTTGGGCCGCCAGGGCCACCGTCACAAACGAGGACATGCACAGCGTCACGACCAGCAACGCCGCCAACATTCTCACGAATCTCTTCATAGGGGTTCACGCTCCTTCTCGATCAAAATCAATTTTGACAATAATATGATAATACTTTGCGCCAATTGTGTCAATTACAGGAAGATGTCAAAGTATTACAATTTTATGACATATGTTGAGGCCCCGTTCCAAACCATCCCGTCGTTGTTGAGATTCTATGAATCAGGGCGCGGAAATATGTTTCGATGCCCGCGACAACCTTCCGCCGTCCTCTGGACTTATTTTAACACATTTACGACAAAATTGCAACAAAAAAAGGACGAAGTTTCGTCCTTTTTTTGTCGGAGGCGTCAGGCCACTGCCGCCCGCCCGGTGGCGAGCATGTCCCTGTCCAGCGCCGAATACGTCCGCGCGATCAGCAGCGCGGAGATGATGAAGGTCAGCACGTCGGACACCGGCATGGAATACAGCACGCCGTCCAGCCCGAAGAACCTCGGCAGCAGCAGCGCGAAGCCCACGCCGAACACCACCTCGCGGATCATCGACAGCGCCGTGGATTCCAGCGCCTTGCCCATGGCCTGGAGGAAGATGAACGTGCCCTTGTTGACCGTGGCCAGCGCCATCATGCACAGGTAGGTGCGGAACGCCTTGACGGCGAAGTCGGTGTAGTAGGCGCTCTCGTTGGCCGCGCCGAAGATGGCGATGAGCTGCCGGGGCATGAACTCCACGATGACGAGGGCCACCAGCCCCACGGCGGCCTCGGAGACCAGCAGCCGGGTGAACAGCTCCTTCACCCGGTCGGGCCGCTGCGCGCCGATGTTGAAGCCCACGATGGGGATGCAGCCCGCCGCGATGCCGATGGAGATGGAGATGACGATCTGGAAGAACTTCATCACGATGCCCACCACCGCCATGGGGATCTGGGCGAACTGGGGCTGGCCGAACACGGGGTCCAGCGCGCCGTACTTCTGGAGCATGTTGTTGATGGCGGCCATCGCGGCCACCAGCGAGATCTGCGCCAGGAAGGAGCAGACGCCCAGGGGGATGTAGCGCTTCATCAGGTCGAACCACGGGCGGAAGCTCTTGCGCTTGAGCCGCACGGCCTTCATGTGGCACAGGTACCAGATGGCCAGCGCCGCGGTGAGCACCTGGCCCAGCACCGTCGCCACCGCCGCGCCCATCATGCCCCAGTGGAAGCCGTAGATGAACAGCGGGTCGAGGATGACGTTCACCACCGCGCCCAACACCGTGGTCACCATCGCGAACCTCGGGCTGCCGTCGGAGCGGATGATGGGGTTCATGGCCTGTCCGAACATGTAGAACGGCACGCCCAGCGCGATCCAGAAGAAGTACTCCCGGGCGTGATGGAAGGTCTCTTCATTGACCGTGCCGCCGAACAGGGTCAGCAGCGGGTCCATGCAGACAAGGTACGCCGCCGTCAGCAGCACGCTTATGACGATGCAGTTCAGCACCGCACTGCCGATGGCGCGGTGGGCGTCGTCCGGGCGGTTCGCGCCGAGGCTTATCGACACGAAGGCGCACGCGCCGTCGCCGATCATCACCGCGAAGGCCAGCGCCACCACCGTCAGCGGGAACACCACGGTGTTGGCCGCGTTGCCGTAGCTGCCAAGGTACGTGGCGTTGGCGATGAAGATCTGGTCCACGATGTTGTAAAGCGCCGCCACCAGCAGCGATATGATGCACGGGATGGCGTATTTCCGCATCAGCCGGCCCACACGCTCGGTCTCAAGGAAGGCGTTCTCTCGATTCTCCATGGGTATCATTCCTCCAAACTGTTTCTTGCAGCTTGCGGCATGACCCGTCCGCTGTCGCCGGCGACATTAAAAAGAGCGCAGACCCATTCCTGGATTTACGCTCTTCGCCACACGGTATGTGAATTATAGCACTACGATTATTAAGAAATAAAGCAGCATCAGGAAATATTAACATCATCGGACGGGCGCTGGGGGCAGCGCCCCTACTCCCTACTCCCTACTCCCTACTGCCTACTCCCTAAACCCCGATGACCCGCCCCTGCCCGATCATGCACAGGGCGCGCTCCCGGACCCTTCGCCCGGTGATGCGCTCGAGGGCCAGGGCGTAGAGGCCCAACTGGTTCTTGTAGTGGGCCTTGAGGGCGTCCACATCGGACTCCCGGTCGGTCTTGTAGTCCAGCAGCACCCACTGGCCGTCCTCCACGAAGCAGCAGTCGATGGTGCCCTGCACCAGCAGCGGCGCGTCGCCGTCGAAGCGGCCGGACTCCTCGGGGGTCAGCGCCTCGGACACCTTGAGCCGCACATTGAACGGCCACTCCCGGCGGATCTCGGGGGACTGCCGCAGCCTTAGCCCCATCGGTCCCGCCAGGAACCGCGCCAGGGTCCCGGGCTTCACGGCCTCCCGCTGGGCGGGCTCCATCAGCCGCCGCCCGGCGAAGCCGTCCAGCTGGGCCTCCACCGCGTCGGCGAGCGCCCTGCCCGCCAGGCCGTCCAGCGCCCGCAGGTCCAGAAGCTGCATCGCCCGGTGATAGGCGGTGCCCCGCTCCGCGCCGGTCATGCGGCGGGCGTCCTCCGTCATGAACTGCGGCCGCTCCAGCAGCGCGGGCACCTCCTCCGGCCCCTCCAATTCCCGCAGCAGCCCGGAGGCCGTCAGCTTCAGCGGGTTCCGCGCGCCCTCCGGGTCGGGGTAGCGCCAAGCCATCTCGTCCCGCAGGCCGTCGTTCATGTACTCGTCCGGGCGGGCGGTCACCCGGTCCAGCAGCGCCGCGCCGTCGTCGCCCTCCCCCTCCGCCGCGCGAAGCTGCTCCGGGGCGATGATCTCGAGGGTGGAATGGGTGGGCAGTCCCGCCGCCTCCGCCCCGGCCCGCGCCGCCATGACCACGTCCAGGTGGCTGCCCGCCGCGAAGGGGGCCTCGGACAGCGCCTGCCAGCGCTTGGCCGCCCGGTCGGCGTCCTTCACCGTGCCCACCAGCACCAGCCGGTCCTTGGCGCGGGTCAGCAGCACATAGAGGATGCGCAGCTCCTCGGCGGCGTCCTCCCGCCGCTGTCGCTCCATGATGGCCGCCTGGGGCAGCGTCAGCCGCCGCGACCGAAGCTCCGGGTCCACGTAGAGCATGCCCACGCCCAGGTCCCGGTGGGCCACCAGCGGCGCGGAGGTCTTTTCCACCCGGTACCGCTTGGCAAGCTGCGCCCCAAACACCACCCGGAACTCCAGTCCCTTGGACTTGTGGATGGTCATCAGCCGCACCACGTCGTCGTTCTCGCCCAGCAGGTGGGCGGCGTCGCCGTCGCCCCGGGCCTTGAGGTGTTCCGTGTACTGCAAGAACCGCGTCAGCGAGCCGGAGATCTCCCGGTCGAACCGGCCTGCGGAGGCCACGAGCTGGTCCAGGTTCGCCTGCCGCTGCGCGCCGCCGGGGAGCGCGCCCACGTAGGTGTAGAAGCCGCTCTCGTCCAGCACCAGCCGCACGAACTCGCCCAGCGCCATCGCGCCGCGCCGCAGACGCCAGCCGTCGTACAGGGCAAAGAAATCGCGCAGCTTGGCTGCGATGCCGTCGGCCTGTTCGTCGGCGTACAGCCGCGCCGCGTCGCAGTAGGGCACTTCGGGATGGGCCACCCTTATGCGGGCCAGCCCGTCGGCGTCCACGCCCACCACGGGGCTTCTCAGGATGCCGATCAGCGCCACGTCGAGCCGCCGGTTGGCGATGAGCTTCAACATGGACAGCGTCCACGCCACCTCCACCGCCTCGTAGAAGCCCGCCGCGCCGTCGGCGTAGGCCGGGATGCCCGCGGCCAGCAGCAGCGGCAGCATCGCCGCGAAGGGCACAGACTTGGAGCGGGTCAGTATGGCGAAGTCCCGGTAGCGCAGGGACCTGTCTGCCTCCATCATGCGGCGGATGGTTGAGGCGATGAACGCGCCCTCGGCCTCCGCGCCCTTGAGGTCGGCGATGGCCGCGTCGGCGTCGGTGTCGGGCGCGCCCGCCGCGCTCTCGATCAGCCGGATGTCCACGTCCGGCGCGTCGGTGACGGGCGCGTCCGGGTCGCCGGGATTGAGCCGCGCCATTTCGTCGTAGGCGATCTCCGAGTCGCCGCCGGTCATGGCCCGCTCGAACACCATGTTCACGAAGTCCAGTATGCCGCGCCGGGAGCGGAAGTTGCGCGTCAGCGGCAGCAGCCGCCCGCCGTCCCCCGCGCCGTACTTTGCGTACTTGTCCAGGAACAGCCGCGGCTCGGCCAGCCGGAAGCGGTAGATGGACTGCTTCACGTCGCCCACCATGAACAGGTTGTCCGGGCGGCATATGGCCTGTATGATGGCCTCCTGGAGGTCGGAGGTGTCCTGGTACTCGTCCACGAAGATGTAGTCGTACTTCTCCCGCGCCATTTGCGCCACGGCGGGATCGCGCACGGCGGCGAGGGTCCTGTGCTCCAGGTCGGCGTAGGTCAGCCCCGCCTGCTCGGCCTTCTTCTGTTCATATAACTCCGCCGCTTTGGTCGCGATGCGGCCCAGTGTGGCGATCTGCTCGGCAAGCTGTACGGCGTCGGCGCGGGCGGTCAGCAGCGGCAGGTCGGTGATGCGGGCCGACTGGACGGCCTTCTTCGCCTCCTCCCGCAGACGCTTGACGGTGTCCAGCGCGGCCTCGTCCACGCCGTTAAGCCTCCCGCGGGGCGTGGTCTGCTTGTAGTCGATGAGCGCCCGGGAAAGGTCGTCATAGTCCGCGATGGCGCAGATCTCGTCAAGCCGCAGGAGGTCCGCCCGCATGGCGTCGGCGTAGTGGGCGGGACAGCCGTGCACAGAAAGCGCCTGCCGAAGCTGCACCCGGGCGCTGTTGACGCAGCGACGGGCGGCGTCCTTCAATTCATCCTGCCACCGTTGGAGCGCCTGTTCGTCGCAGCGGGACGCCTCCTCAAGCCACGCGGCCGGGTCGGGGCGCTCCTCCATCTTTGAGAACAGGACCTCCGCCGCCGCGCGCACCCCCGACGGGCCGCGCCCGTAGTCCAGCCGGAGCAGCGCCGGGTCGGGCCGCGCCTCGGGCGCGTCGTCCTCCCCCGGCTCGGCATTCCCGGCGTAGGCCCACTCCAGCGCCTCGTCCATGGCCTCCCGGCGCAGGCGCTCCACCACCGCGTCGTCCAATATGCGAAAGGCCGGGTCGACCCCGGCGGCTTCAAAGTTCGTGCGCAAAAAATCGGCGCAGAAGGCGTGGAGAGTGGTGATGCTGGCCCGGTCCAGCCGCATGAGCTGCTCCCGGCAGCGGGCGTCGCCCCGGGCGGCGCGCTCGTTCAGCGCCCGGGACAGCTTGGCCCGCATGTCCGAGGCCGCGGCCCGGGTGAAGGTCACCACCAGCATGCGGTCCACGTCCGCGCCCGCCGAGGCGATCAGCCGCAGCACGCGCTCCACCAGCACCGTGGTCTTGCCCGAGCCCGCCGCCGCCGAGAGCAGGAGATCGGTCCCCCGCGCCTCGATGGCTTCAAGCTGCTCGTCCGTCCAGTGGGGCATGTCCATCCCTCCGATAAAAGACCCGCGTTACAGTTTCCCCGCCAGCATGAAATACGCCAGCACCACCACGCCCAGGGCGATGCGGTACCAGCCGAACGCCTTGAAGTCGTGGGTCTTGATGTAATCCACCAGCCTGCGGATGACCAGCATGGACACCGCGTAGGCCACCAGCATGCCCACCACCAACAGGACGAACTCGCCGCCGGTGACGACCGCGTCGTACTTGAGGATCTTCAACAGGCTCGCGCCCGCCATCACGGGGATGGCCAGGTAGAACGTGAACTCGGTGCCCACCTTCCGCGACACGCCCAGCAGCAGCGCGCCGACGATGGTCGCGCCGGACCGGGAGGTGCCCGGGAACACGGCGGCGATCAGCTGGAACACGCCGATCAGCGCCGCGGTCTTGTAGTCCAGCCTGCTGAGTCGCTTGATCCGCGGCTTTTTTCCCGCGTTCAGGGTCTCGATGACGATGAACGCCGCGCCGACCACGATCAGCATGATCGCCACGCACACGGGGCCGTAGAACAGCGCGTCCAACTGGTCGTCGAACAGCACGCCCACGATGGCCGCGGGCACGCAGGCGACCAGGATCTTCAGCCACAGCTCGATCTTGTCCCACTTGACCCAGGACAGCAGGCCCTCCTCGGCCATGGGGTACTTGTTGTTCCTGTGTCCGAACGGCCAGATGCTGTTCCAGTAGATCATCAGCACCGCCATGATCGCGCCCAACTGTATGACCACCTCGAACAGGCCGTAGAATTCCTCCGACACCTGAAGCGGCAATAGCTCGTTCAGCAGGATCATGTGGCCCGTGCTGGACACCGGCAGCCACTCGGTGATGCCCTCCACGATGCCGAAGAGCAGAGCTTTCATTATCTCTAATAAATTCATAAAACCGCCTCCGAAATAGAGTTACAGATCCAGGGAGTAGGGAGTAGGGAGTAGGCAGTAGAGAAGAACGTCGAAATGTTGGCGGACTATCCCAAAGTCTCAAGCATTAACAGTGTTTTCGTTGATGTTGGCGGTAGCCGTAACCCCTACTCCCTACTGCCTACTGCCTACTGCCTAAAATCATTGATAGGCTTTCAATTCCTCAAATTCCTTCCCGTGCTCGTATTCGTATATCTTCGCGTCCACGACGAAGCGGTACCAGAAGGAGGACAGCACGTGGTAGATGAAGCCCTCCTTGCCATCCAGGAAGCCGCCGCGGAAGAAATAGTTGACGATGAACCAGAGAAAGCAGCGCAGGAACTTGGGGAATTTATAGTAGACGCCGTACTTGCGCCGCCGCTTACGCTGTATCTCCGGGTCGTCGGCGTCGGCGTCGCGCTTGCCGCGCTTGTAGTCCATGTAATCCATGGCCTCCCGGGTGGCGTACCAGTTGTAGCGCCCGATGAAGTTGTCCAGGTCCTTGAAGTCGTAGTGCAGGAAGTTGTGCTTTAAGGAGACGCTCTCGCCCTCGGACAGCACCGTGTGCGCGTCCCGCCGCCGGTCCTCGATGCGGCCGATGCCCCGCTTGAACACCATCAGCTTCCGCTTCTTGCTGCCGTGAGTCAGCGCCCGGCCCAGGAAGAAGTAGGTGGCCTCGAGGGTCATGCCGTTGACATCGTCCTCCGCGTGGGCCCGGGCCTCGCGCTCGATCTCGGCGCAGAGCTCCGGCGGGAACTGCTCGTCGGCGTCGATGCGGATCACCCATCGGGTGTCGATGCCGCAGTTGTCCAGCCCCCAGTTGAACTGCCGGGCGTAGTATTCAAAATCGTGGGTGTAGACCTCCGCGCCGTTTTCTCGCGCAAGCACGACGGTTCGGTCGGTGGAGCCGCAGTCCACCACCACCATGCGCCTGCAAAGCCCCTTGACGGATTGCAGGCAGCGCTCGATGTTCTTCTCCTCGTTGCGGGTCAGCACGATCGCGGTCATGTCGGCCATTTGATATACCTCCTTACCGCTTGCGCTTCTCCATCTCGGCCTTGCGCTTGCGCATGCCCTGTATCGTATAGGTGAACCAGGGCCACGGGTCGCGCAGGGAGAAGATCTGGTCGGTGGTGCGCTTGAAGCTGAACCAACTCGGCTTCGTGTTGAACCGGTTGGGCGACTGGAGGAACCACAATAGGTCCGTGTGCATGTAGCGCAGGCACATGCCGTCCTCATAGTCGGGATAGGCGGTGACGGGCCGTCCCGTGCGCAGCTCCACGATCTGCCGGGCGAAGTCCACCCCCGCGAAGAAGCACACCTTCACGCTGGCCGTCACCCGGGGGTTCACCTCCATGACCTTGCCCACGCCGTCCCGGGGGTCCTCGATCAGGTCTACGTCGCCGTAGCCCCGCCAGCCCATGGCCTGCAACAGCTTGATGGAGTCCTCGGCGATGTCGGGCCGGTGGACGCTGGTGGAGCAGCAGGTGGAGCCGCCGTCCACCGGATACCAGCGGGTCTTGTCGAACACCACGGCGCTCTTGGGCACACCGTCCGCGTCCAGGAACACCTCGCACTTGTACTGGGTGCCCGTCTGGGGAATGTATTCCTGCACCACCATCGGGCCGAACCGGGCCACGGCGTCGTCGAACACGCGCCGTAGCTGTGCCTCGCTTTCGATGACGTGGAAGCCGATGGAGCCGTAGCCCACCCGGGGCTTGATGATGAACGGGTACGGCATGCCCGCGGCGACGATGTCGTCGGCGGACTTCATGTCGTAGAGGGTATGCGGGCAGGGCACCCCGGCCCTTTCACACGCCTGCATGGTGCGCTGCTTATCCGCGGCCTGGTAGAACACGTCCGGCGGGTTGACCTCGGGCGCGGCGTACCGCGAGACTTCTTCTATGTGGTCTGAAAGCAGCGTCGCCGAGAAGTCCGTCATGGGGACGACCACGTCGTAGTGGCCCTCCTTCAAGACCGCCATCAGCGCGGCGAAGGAGGCGTCGGCGTCCTCCCTGTTCCAGTATTTCAGGAGCTTCACGTCCGGCCAGCGGGAGGCGTAGCCCACGTCGAGCTTGCTGGCGTTGTAGGTGGTCAGGTGGCAGCCCAGCGCCTTGAGCGCGGGCATCAGCGCCATGTTCTGCCGCGCGAAGCCCTCGAGCAGCAGCACCCGGGTGCCCCGCAGGTCGGGCAGGTCCCGACGATGGGGCGCGGGCGCGCCGCCGCTCAAAAAGCGCTCGCCGGCGGCGAAGTCGAACCGCTGGGGCGACAGCACCTTGTTGATGTTGAGCCGCAGCATCTTGGGGCACAGCTTCGACAGCGCCACGCCCACCCTGCGCGTGGATTCCGGCAGCACCAGCACCTTGGCCGCGCCGTGGGTCTCGATGATGTCCGCGGAGTTTACCGGCTCCGCGTCACCGAAGTTGGCCTCGCCGGAGGGGGCGACATCCCGGTCGGCCCAGGCGCAGATGACCTCCGCCGCCCGGTCGATGTCCAGGAAGCGATACTCGGTGCCCTTCCCCACCCGGAAGGCCAGGGACGGGTATTTCAGGTAGCAGCGCTTCAATATGTCGCGCAGGTCGTCGTCGCTGTATATGGGGCAGAACCGGGCGATCATGCAGGGCGTGTCCCCCATCATCGCCCGAAGCCGCCGCTCGGCCTCGGCCTTGGTCGCGGCGTAGCCGCCCACGGGCGCCTGGGGCGTGGCCTCGGTGATGACATCCCGCTGCATGCCGAACACGTCCACG